>JBEEGD010000351.1:0-13040 GCA_041166685.1 Acidimicrobiaceae bacterium
TGCCGCCATCGCCGTCCCGCCGGCGCTCTTCTTCGGTCATGTGAAGCGCGGCGGCTTCCTCGCGCAGTCGATCGTGAACATCGGTCGGGCCGTGCCGTCGTTCGCGATCCTCGTGCTGCTGTTCCCGCTCTCGCTGCAATACGGCTTCGGGCTCGGGTTCTGGCCGACGTTCGTGGCCCTGATGCTGTTGGCGATCCCCCCGATGTTCACCAACGCCTACGTCGGCGTCCGTGACGTCGACCCCAGCATCGTGGAAGCATCGAGAGGAATGGGGATGGGCGGCGGTCAGGTCTTGTTGCGGGTAGAAGCGCCCATCGCCAGACCATTGATCCTCACGGGCGTCCGCCTCGCCGCAGTGCAGGTCGTCGCCACGGCCACCCTCGGGGCGTTCGTCGGTTTCAATGGCCTCGGGTCGTTCATCTACGAGGGCTTCAGCCAGCAGGACGACGGCAAGCTCCTCACGGGTGCGGTGGGTGTCGCGCTGCTGGCCATGCTCACCGAACTCGTCTTCTCCATGACCGTGCGACGCGCCACACCATGGCTGCTGCCCGGCCGCATCCCGGATCTCGTGCGCCCCAATGATGTGCTCCCCATGAAAGGAACCAATCAGTGAAACGACCAGTCAGGAGTCTGCTCGTCGTCGGTGTCGTTGCCCTCGTGGTGATGGCCGCGTGCAGCGACGACAAGAAGACCACCACCACGGCCGCCTCGAGCTCCGCGGCGGCCACCAAGCCGGCGATCACGATCGGCGCGCAAGACTTCGGCGAGAGCGCAATCCTCGCGGAGATCTACAAGCAAGGACTCGAAGCGAAGGGCTTCAAGGTTTCGAATCAGAAGCTCGGTGGGTTCCGCGACCTCGAGATCAAGGCGTTCGACGGAGGCACCATCAACTTCGCTCCGGAGTACGCCGCGTCGATGCTCGAGTTCCTCAACGGCAAGAAGGGCGAAGCGTCGAGTGATGTCGCTGCCACTGTCGCCAAGCTGAAGACGCAACTCGACCCCAAGGGCCTAGCCGCCCTCGATGCAACCGACGCGGTCGACACGAACGCGTTCGTGATCACCAAGGCCAAGGCGGACTCGCTGGGAATCAAGTCACTGTCCGATCTCGCGGCCAAGGGTGCGAGCCTCAAGCTCGGCGGACCGGCCGACTGCGAGACGAACGCGTTCTGCATCCCTGGTTTGAAGCGGGTCTACAACTTGGATCTCAGTGCGAAGTTCCAGGCGCTCGAGACCTCCGCCGTTGCGGACGCTCTTGATGCAGGAGCCATTGACGTGGCGCTGCTGTTCTCCACCGACGGGCGTATCGCCGCCAAGAACTACGTGCTGCTCCAAGACGACAAGAAGATGCTCGCCGCGGACAACGTGATTCCGGTCGCGAAGAAGGACATCGCGTCCAACGCCGACCTTCAGACGGCCGTGAATGCGATCTCGAAGAAGATCACGACCGACGACCTGATCAAGCTCAACAAGCGCTTCGACGTCGACAAGGAAGACGCCGCCGTCATCGCCAAGTCCTTCCTCCAAGAAAAGGGCCTGCTCTAGAAGTTCTCTCTCGTTCTGGCGTCACCTACTTCGCATATGCGCTGTGGTTGACGCCAGAACGGAGATTTCGGTCGTGGTTGTGAGGCGAACACCTGTTCGACTAGCGTTGCGGGGGTGTCTGGATCGCAGCTCCGGTGGGAGCTGGCCGATGCAGCTGGCCCGCAAGCCAAGCTGTTCGACGAGTCGATCTTCGAGCGCGAGCCCGGGCGGGGAGAGTTCCGAGGCTTGGAGTTCCTCCACGTCCGGGCCAAGCGCATCATCAACGACCTGGGCGGCACGCCCTTCGGCTTCCGCTACACGATCAACGCGTACAGAGGATGTTCGCATGCGTGCATTTTTTGTTTTGCGAGGCCCACGCACGCGTATCTCGATCTGAACATCGCGGACGACTTCGATTCCAAGATCGTCGTGAAGGTCAACGCCGTCGATCGGGTCAAAGCCGAACTGCACCCGCGCAAGTGGGCGGGCGACGCCATCGCCATGGGCACCAACACCGACCCCTATCAGCGGTGCGAGGGCAAGTACCGGCTCACGCAGGGCATCATCGAGGCGCTCGTCGAACGAGCGAACCCCTTCTCGATCCTCACGAAGTCGACGCTCATCTTGCGCGACCTCGACCTGCTCGTCGAGGCGAGCAAACGCACCGACGTGCGCGTCAACTTCTCGATCGGCACGCTCGAACACGAGGTGTGGCGGCTCACCGAGCCCGGCACGCCACATCCGCGACAACGAGTGAAGGCCGTCGAGGCGCTCAACAACGCGGGCGTCTCGTGTGGCGTGTTGATGGCGCCGATCTTGCCCGGTCTGTCCGATCGGCCCGAGCAACTCGAAGCGGTCGTGCGCGCCTGCAAAGACGCCGGCGCACGATCCATCACGCCCGTGTTGCTGCACCTCGGTCGCGGAACGAAGGACGTCTTCTATGACCGACTCGCGCAATCACATCCCGAGCTCCTCGCGCACTATCGCCGGATGTACGGCTCACAGAAGTACGCGCCCAAGGCCGACCGCGATCGCACCACCGCGATGGTCGACAAGATGATCGGCAAGCGGGTGAGGATCCGGTCGCGGACGCCGACGCCACGGGACCAACAGCCGACTCAGCTCAACTTGCTGTAGATGTCCGCAAGGTCGAGCTCGACCTCACGGGTCTGCCCTCCTACCTCCATGAACTTCTCCATGCGCCGGATGGCCTCGGGATCGAGCAGGCACCGCGAGAACAGCAACTCTTCCTCGCACAAGCCCGGCACCGGATCCACCAGCGAGTTGTTCACCGACTCCTTCGCCGCCGCGATCGCGTTCGTCGGGAACGACGCGATGCGAGCCGCCAGTGCATCCACGAACGGTCGCAACTCGACGTCGGGTAGGGCGCGATTCACCCATCCCCATTGCTCGGCCAAGGCGCCGTCGACGTCCGCGCCCCCGAGGATGATCTCGAGGGCGCGGGCCCGCCCGACGAGCAGCGGCAACCGCTGCGTGCCGCTCCCGCCCGGGATGATGCCAAGGGCCACTTCCGGCTGCCCGAACACGGCCCGCGAACGCGACGCGAACCGCATGTCGAAGGACGACACGAACTCGCTGCCACCGCCCCGCACCCGACCCTCGACGATCGCGATCGTGGCCTTCGGCATCGTGCGGAACCGGTCCACCATCGCGTGGAAGAAGCCGAGTTCGGGGTTGGCGCCGCGCTCCTCACGCGGCAGTCCGAGGATGAGCGACACGTCGGCGTGCGCGATGAAGAAGTCCGCGTTCGCGGAATCGGCGACCACGACCCGCACCGCGTCGTCCGCCGCAACCTCCTCACCGAAGCGCAGCAGGTCGAGCATCAACGCAAGGTCGAAGAGGTTGATGGGCGGATGGTCGATCGTCACCCGAGCCACTCCATCAGCGACCGCCACCCGAAGCGTTTCGTATCCGTCATAGGCCATCGCCGCACGCTAGAACCGACGCAGTGGATCCTGAAGACCTCGATGCCGATCCGATCGTGCAGCTCCAGCGGTGGTTGGGCGACGCCATCGACGCCGGGCTTCCGCACCCGACCGCGATGGCGCTCGCAACCGCCGGGGCCGATGGAAAACCTTCGGCGCGTCACGTCCTGCTGAAGGGTCTCGATGACCGGGGCCTCGAGTGGCACACCAACTACGAGAGTCGCAAGGGCCGCGATCTCGCCGCGAACCCGTATGCGACCGTGGTGTTCCCGTGGTTCGGCATGTGGCGCCAGGCCACTGCGAGCGGACCCGTCACCAAGGTCTCGGCGGAGGACTCCGACGCCTACTTCGACTCGAGGGACAGAGGTAGTCAGATCAGCGCGTGGGCGTCACCGCAGAGCGAGGTCGTCCCGGATCGCGCCTGGCTCGAGCAGCGCGTCGCCGAGCTCGAGCGGCGATTCGACGGCAAGCCCGTGCCCCGTCCTCCACATTGGGGCGGCTATCGGTTGTGGCCCGAGACGATCGACTTCTGGTACAGCCAACCCGACCGTCTGCACGACCGGTTCCGCTACGAACGCACCACCGAGGGATGGATGGTCACTCGTCTCGCGCCGTGACCGGCCACGTCGACGCAGCCTCGACGAGGCCGGCGATCAACGCCTCGGTGTACTCCGGCTTGCTCATCGGAGAGGTGCCGCGCACGCGCGGCGGCAGCTCGAGCTGTACGCCGCCGTTGCGCGGCAGGTTCACCGGGTTGGCGCGGTGCACGCCGCGCAGTCGCGACGGGATGGCGTCGAGGTCGTCGATCACGTCGTAACCGTGGGGTGCCAGCGTGGACCGCAACGCGGATCCGATGTGCACAGCCAGCTCCCGGTTGCCCCCGCCGAGCAGGAGCGTCGTCCAGTAGCCCTCGGCTCCGTACCCGTGGACGGCGACGGCCACGTCGATGTGATCCATGAACGCGGCCAAGCGCTCCGATTCCGCCGGACGCACCGCGGTCGACGGAATGTGCCATCGCAGGTCGGGCGGCTGCAGCACCGCGTACAGCGACGCACCGGCCTGCTCGGCCGCGGCTCGCGCGATCTGGTCGGTGCCGCTCTCGAGGTTGCCGCCGTGAAAGGCCATGAGCCCGAACGGAGAACGCAGCTCGCACAACTCTTCGACGCCCTCGTGCGCGAGCAGCTCAGCGAACATGGGCCCTGCGGGTCCGAGCCGCGTACCAACCAGCGATGAGGAGCAGCAGGGCGAAGACGAGCACGATCGCGTCGCGGTTCTGTTGCAACCACTGGGCCGCGGTCGACGACCATTCGGTCACGCGACTGACGGTGGCATCGTTCGGATCCTTGCGGATCTCGATCCAGCCGTACCACGCGACATACGCGCCGGCCAGCGCGAGGAGCGCGCCGGCAACGCGGTTCACGTACGGCATCACCTTCCGCATCAGTTGCACGAGGGACTGGCGGGCCATCGCCAGCGTGATCGTGAGCGAGACGAGGATCGCGGCAACGCCAAGCCCGAGGAACACGAAGTAGACGACGCCTGAGGCAAGGTTCTTGCCGAACGCTCCGCTCATCGCGGCGAGAAAGATCGGCAGCTCACAACCGATCGATGCGATCGCGTACGAGACACCGAACAACGTCATCGATCCGACCCCGCCGGTGCGCCCGCCTCGATCGAGCCGGGGGAGGCGCACACTCGGATCGAAGCCTCTGAGCATCAGAACCCCGACGAGGATCAACGCGCCGCCGATCACCAAGGAGAACCACGGCGCGACGTCGAAGACCGACCTCGTCACCCGAGTGACGATCAGGCCGACCAGCGCGAACGTTCCGACGAAACCCGCTGTCACGGCGGTCCCCACGACGAGCGCGCGGCCGGTGCTGGCCCGGTCCTGCTCGACGCCCAGGAAGAACGAGAGGTACGCCGGCAGCATGGCGAACCCGCACGGGTTGACCGTGGCGACCATCCCCGTGGTGAAGGCGAGCGCGAGGTCGACGTCGATCACGAGATCAACTTGTTGTCGCGCAACGTTTTCGTGAGCCCGGCGACGTCCAACGGGCCGAGATGAGAGAACACCACCGAACCCTTGCGGTCGAGCACCACGGTGGTCGGCAAGCCGACACCGCCGATCGCGCCCTGCAGGATGGCGGCGTCCGGGTCCCGGCCGAGCTCCCACGTGATGCCGACGGTATCGACGAAGGCCTTGCCGCCGTCGACGGTGTCCTGCACGTCCATGCCGAGGAACGTGACCTGATCACCGAGGGCGCGATGCACCTGTTCGAGCGCGGGCATCTCCGTCTGACAGGGGATGCAGGTCGACGAGAAGAAGTTCACGAGGACGGGCTTGCCGCGGTACTCCGCCAGTGTCCCTGTCGTGCCATCGAAGCGCTTGAAGGTGGCGTCGAGGGGCTGGCCCGCCTTGCCACCGCCCCCGCTGCTGCATGCGACCAGCAGCGCGGCCGCAACGATGACAAAGAGGCGGCGCACCGCATTGAACGTACTGGCCCGCACCGGCGGGCCGGGGCTCGCGTAGCGCATCACAGGACGAGGGGGGACACATCCCATGACGCTGGCCGTTGCCCCGGCCCGCTCATTCAGGCGCGGCCGGTGCTTTGCCCCTTCAGCGCACACAGGTCGGTGTGCGCTGACCGGGCAAAGCGAACTGCGGGTTGTTGGATCAGGCGGTGCGGAGTCGCTCTCGAAGGTGGACCGGCACCGGCACCTCGGGGAACTCGTCCTCAGGACGAGCGACCTTCGGTGGTCGGCCCCGGCGCCGCTTGCTCGCGAGCACCCGGCCGTTGAGGAAGAGCTGGCCCCCCCACACGCCCCACGGCTCGCGCCGTTCGAGTGCACCCTCGAGGCAATCGGCGATCACCGGGCAGATCGCGCAGATCTGCTTCGCCCGAGCGATGTCCTGCAGCTCTTCGCTGAAGAACAGGCCGTTCATCGTGCCGGCGCCGTCGTTGCAGCGAGCGTCGCTCCACCAATCGGTGGCCGCGAGCTCACCTGCGAAGCCGCTGATTTCGGTTTCCAACTGCGGGGCAAACATTGGATTCCCTTCCCCCATCTTGTTTTGTGATTTGAAGCCAGAGAAAGCAAAAGGCCGTCGGGATGTCCCGACGGCCTTTGGAGTTCCTGTCCCTCGTAGATGTTCTACGAGGGCTCCCAAGGTCGTCGGGTTCGGTGATTGGGCGAACCCACGAACATGTCGGTGGCCGGCTTCGTCTGAGCAGCGATGAGCCACGAGCAGATCGCGATCGACAGTCCGGTGGCCGCAACTACGCGCAGCGCGCCGGCGCGGGCGCTGAGCCCGTCTGCCGAGAGATACGCGCCGGTCGTTCGCATTGCGGCCCTTTTCGCGGTCTGGTTCGGGGCCCGAATGGCCCAGAACGTCTCCGGCATCGAACTACGCCCATGTCGTGCCCGTCAACTCATTATTTTCGGGGCACCATGCTCGTCGCCCAGCTCGACTTCGCCGACCCCCAATTTCCGGTCTCGCTCGTGGAGAAGCCCGAACCTGTCTTGCCTGGCCCGGCCTGGGCTCGGGTCCAGGTCACGGGGGGTGGGATCTGCGGCTCGGACCTCCACGCGATGTTTCCCGACGACACCGGGAGCCCGACGCTGGCGTCCTTCGTCGCGTTCCCGTTCGAGATGGGCCACGAGATCGGCGGCGTGATCGTCGACGCGGGAGACGAATGTCCCGTGCCGGTCGGCACGCGTGTCGCCGTCGATCCCACGATCGCGTGCGCGGCGCGCGGTCTCGAGCCGTGCCCGCAGTGCGCGCAAGGTTTCTTCTCGACGTGCTTGCGCATCGGCGAGGGAATCTTCACGCCGGGTATGAGCCACGGCTTCACCACTGATCTCGGTTCCGGTTGGGCCGACGAGCTCGTGGCGCACACCAGCCAATTGCACGTCGTGCCTGATGCGGTGCCGACGGTGGCCATCCCGCTCACCGAACCGTTGTCGATCGTGCTGCATGGTTTCCTGCGCCGTCCTCCCGCGGACGGTGTTCCGATCCTTGTGGTCGGTGCCGGCATCATCGGTTTGGCCGCGGTTGCCGCGTTGCGTGCGCTCACGCCCAACAGCGAGATCACGGTGGTGACGCGACACCAGCATCAAGCGGACACCGCGCTCGCACTCGGCGCGCGGCACACCCTGATGGATGGTCGCGAGGCGATCGAAGCCCTGGCGTCGATCACCGGCGGCCGTCTCACTGGACGGGGTCGCGGATCGATGTTGACGAACGGCTATCCGGTCGCCGTGGAAGCCGCGGGGTCGGCGTCCGCGTTCGATCTCGCCTGCAAGGCGACCAGCCAACGCGGCGTGGTCCATTTCATGGGATCGCTCGGACGCGTCGGTGTCGATCTCACTCCCGCATGGTTCAAGGAGCTCGACCTCGTCGGAACGTTTGCTCACGCGGTCGATGCCGACCCGACCGGTGATCGCGTGCACTCGTTCGATCGCGCGCTGGCGATCCTCGAAGCCGGCGGTTATCCGGCAGAGCGCATCGTCACCCACGAGTTCCCGCTCACGTCGTTGCGCGAGGCCGTCGAGACCGCCCGTGCTCGCGACCGCGGCGCAATCAAGGTGCAGCTACAGCCCGGGCGGTAACCGCTTCACTTGACCGAGTAGAGCATGTGGCCCTCTTCTTCGCGCCTCGTCGCCTTGCCGGCGAAGCGCAAGTGCTCGAGATGGGCGTAGGTCTCGCTGTCGGCCATCGGCCCCCACGACCGCTGACGGAACAAGTGCTTCGACAGCTCGGCGACCGGCGCCTCGCCGAGCCGCTCCGCGGCCTCCGTCAGACGCGCCAGCCGTTCCTCGTGGTGACGATGAATGTCCTTCACGCGACCCGTGAGGTCGTCGAAGGGATGGCCATGGGCCGGCAGCACCCTGGTGACGCCGTCGAGATCGCTGACCTTGTCGAGCGACCGGAAGAAGTCGCTGAGGGGGTCGGGCCCGGCGTCGATGCCCGAGATGTGCGGCGTGATGGTAGGCAACACATGATCACCTGACAGCAGCACGCCACCCTCTGGGTCGAAGAGGCAGAGATGATCGGGCGTGTGACCGGGGGTGTGTACCGACACCCACTCGCGTTTGCCGAGGCGGATGGTCTGCGCGTCGGCGAGGCGCACACTCGGACTCGGCGTCGCGAACCAGCGCTTCATGACAGGACGCAGGAGGCGGAACTTGAGGCGCACCCGAGCCGGCGGACGGGGATGCTTGCCACCCCACGGCGTCTCGTGGCGCCACGGCGCGCGGGGATCGGGCTCGTCGGCTTCGAGCTCTTGCTCGCCGACATCGGTCGGGTCCCACCACGTGCGAAACGTCGACGACGTGACGACCTTGGCTCCCGACTTCACCCGCACCCGTCCCGACGCGCCGAAATGGTCGATGTGGGAGTGCGTGACGACGACGGTGTGCACGTTGCGCAATCCGAAACCCGCGAGCTGGAACCGTTCCATCAGCAACTTCCACGCCTGCGGCCCGGGCATGCCGGGGTCGACGATGGTGAAACCCTTCTCGTCCTCCAGCGCATAGCAGTTCACGTGACCGAGGCCGGGCATTCGCAACGGAAGCTGCATGCGGAGTATCCCTGGGGCGACCTCGTCGATCTCCGCCGTTGCTGGTTCAGCCTCTTGTCGCATCCTGGAAGGGTAGGGGTGCGTCCGGGCTTTCGACCATCTCAGCGAGCGATCAGGCCCGCGGCTTGAACACTGCGTCGCGGTAGTAGCGCAGCTCGGCGACACTCTCCTGAATGTCACCGAGCGCCCGGTGGCTCCCCGCCTTCGCCGGCGCGGCCGCGCATTCCTTGGGGAACCAGCGCTTGGCGAGCTCTTTGATGGACGACACGTCGATCGATCGGTAGTGCAGGTATTCCTCGATCTCGGGCAGGTACGCGGCAAGAAAGCGGCGATCGGTGCCGATCGAGTTGCCGCACAGCGGCACTGAGCGCGCCTCGGGCACGTGGGTCTTGATGTACTCGAGCGTTCGGCGGCCCGCGTCCTCGAGCGAGACCGTCGACTGCTCGATCTCCTTCAGCAACCCGGAGGAGGTGTGCATCTCGCGCACAACGTCTTCCATCAGCGCGAGTGCTTCTGGCGGCTGGTGCACGACGAGGTCGAGGCCGTCGTCGATGATCTCGAGCTCGTCGTCGGTCACCAGCGTGGCGATCTCGACGATGACGTTGCGCGCCGGATCCAAGCCGGTCATCTCGAGGTCCATCCACACCAGCACAGCGGCGATCCTACGTAGTGTCAGCATCATGCCTGACGTACCGGTCGTGCGCCTCGACCCGGATGTCCCGCTGCCGGCGTATGCGCACCCCGGCGACGCGGGGGCCGATCTCGTCGCGAGTGAAGAGGTGACGATCGCGCCAGGAGGCGGCCGAGCCGTCGTGGGAACGGGGATCGCGATGGCGATTCCCGATGGACACGCCGGTTTCGTCCTGCCCCGCAGTGGTCTCGCCGTCCGCCATGGCATCACGTGTCTGAACACGCCAGGCCTGATCGACGCGGGGTACCGCGACGAGGTGCGCATCATCCTCGTGAACACCGATCCGACCGAGCCGTACACCGTTCACCGGGGCGATCGCATCGCCCAACTCGTGATCCAACCCGTCGAGCGATCGATCTTCACCGCGGTCGAACAACTCTCCGATTCGACGCGCGGCCTCGGCGGCTTCGGCAGCACCGGCACGTAAGATCCGGGCCCAATGGCGCTGGTGCGGTTGCACAACGAGACGTGGGGCTTCGACTCGAACTGTTTCGTGTGTGAGCCCAGGAACCAGCACGGCCTGCGCATTCCGTTCCTGCACGACGACGAGCGTGATGTGGTCGTCGCCGAGTTCACGCTCGACAACGCGTTCTCGGGCGCGCCGTCGTTCGTGCACGGTGGCCTGAGCTTGGCGATCCTCGACGAGGCGCAGGCGTGGGCGGCAATCGCGGTCGCCAAGAAGTTCGCGGTGACCGGCGAGACCACGAGCCGCTTCTTGCGGCCGGTGCGGCTCGAGAAGACCTATCGAGTGGAAGCCAGGATCGAGGACCGCGGCGACGAGAAGCTCCGCACGAGCGCGGCGATCCTCGATCACGAGGACCGCGTGTGCGTCGAGAGCGAAGCCACGTTCATCGTGTTGTCCGAGGCGGTCGCGGCCGATGCCATCGGCGCCCCCCTCAGCGAAGAAGAGTCGAAGTACCTCCGCTGACGTCCTCCGAACTTGGGGTGACGAGCGGGCCTATAGCCCCGCTCGCCACCCCAAGTTCGTCAGTGCGCGGTGGGGTTTGCGCAGTGTTGACTGTGTGAACCCGTAGGCTGTGCCCGTGTCCGAGACGGCCACCCTCGACACGCTCCCGGCGACCCGTAGGGCGTTGCTCAACGCCCTGAAGCGGCAAGGCGAGGCCCGGGCCGACGAGTTGGCCGAGACGCTCGGCATCACCGTCAGTGCCGTCCGCCAGCATCTTTCCGCGCTGAACGGCGACGGACTGGTCGACCACAGCGAGGTGCGCGCGGGGCCCGGGCGACCGCACCACCGGTACCGGCTGAGCGAGCGGGGCGACAACCTCTTCCCGCGCCGTTACGCCCAGATCGTCACCGACCTCCTCGTCGAGGCCGAGGCCGAAGATCCCGCGCTGGTCGAGCGGATGTTCGTCCGGCGTCGCGATCGGCGCATCGAGCGCGCCAAGGTGCGACTCGCCGGCAAGTCCCTCCCCGAACAGGTAGCCGAGCTCACCCAGGTGCTCGACGAAGACGGCTACCTCGCTGAAGCCGTCGCGCAAGACGACGGCTCATTCCGCATCGTCGAGCACAACTGCGCCATTCTCGCGGTGGCGACGAAGTACGGCGCCGCGTGCGGCACCGAACTCGAGTTCATTCGCGAGGTGCTACCAGACGCTCGGGTCGAGCGGGTCGCACACCTACTCGCGGGTGGTCACGTGTGCGCGTACGAGGTGTCGCCGCTATCCAAGCGGACACCCAAGAAGCCGTCACCCACCTCGTAGCAAAACGTCACGACGGCAGCGCCGCGATGGCTCACTCGCTCGCCGAGCGCCTCGTGTACCAGCGCCCGCATCCCCGCGAGGTCATCAGCGTCGATACCGGCCCGATCAGCGAGGGTTTCAATGGCCGCGACGGCCACGTCGAGATACCGAGGATCCGCGGGCAACACCAATCGGATCACGTCGGGCATCGGCTAACCCTCGCGCACAACGTCGGTCGGATTCTTGTCGTCCCTCAATCCCATGTAGGACGGATGGCGCAGAATGCCTTCCTCGGTCCACTCGCCGAACTCGACTTCGGCGACGAGCTCGGGTCGCACCCATGTCGCCACCCGTTCAATCGGGCGCGGCACGGGTGTGTCAAAGGGCGAGCTGTCGGTCTCCAACGGCGCGAGAAGGTCGCCGAGCCGCGTCAGCTCTCGCATCGTGAAGCCCGTGCCGACCTTGCCCGAGTACCGCAGCCGCCCGTCCTCGTGCACGCCCACGAGCAGCGATCCGAGCTTTCCTTCGCGGCCCCGTTCACCTGGTTGCCATCCGCCGATGACGAACTCCTGGCGCAGCCGGGCCTTGACCTTCACCCATGACGTCGACCGCTTGCCAGGCACGTACGGGCTGTCGACCTTCTTCGCCACGATGCCTTCGAGGCCGCGTTCCGCCACGGCGGCGAGCAACGTGGCGCCATCGTCCTCGCGATGAGCGGGAACCGTCCAGCACCCGTCGTCGGGAACCAACTCGGTGAGCAACCGTCGACGCTCCAGATACGGCAGCGAGATCAGGTCGTTGCCGTCGAGCTGCAACAGGTCGAACACGACGTAGGTGATCGGCATCGTCTCGGCGCGCCGGCGTACCTCGGCCGCGTTGGCCAAGTGCATGCGCTGCTGCAACCGACCGAAGCTCGGCCGGCCCTGGTCATCGAACGCGACGACCTCGCCGTCGAGGATGACCGAGTGGCCTTCGAGCGCTTCGGCCAGGGCTTGGAGCTCGGGGTAGCGGCCGGTGATGTCGTTGCCGTTGGAGCTCCGGAGCCGGACCTTCCCCTCGCCGATTCCGCTCAGGACCCGTACGCCGTCCCACTTGATCTCGAACGCCCAGCCCGCCTCGTCAGCCGGGAGTTGGCCCGTCACTGCCTTCATGGGCCGCAGCGAATCGAGGTCGATCACACCTCACTCTCCCATCGGTGAATCGGCGGAGAACCGGGTCGATTTGGGCAATCCAGCGAAAGCCGCAGGTCGACCCACACGGAGAGTGACCGACGTCTGCGAAAAGTATTGAGAACCTGCTACAACATCTGGCACTAGCGACCGATACCCACCAAGGACCATTGGGCTCGGGATGATCCGAGGCTTGGAGGACGTAGTGGGCGTGAGCGGAGACAGCGCCGAAATCGGTGCCGCCGAACCTCAAACCGACGCGCCCGAAGCCGCCCAAAACGAAGGGCGCGACTCTCGTCCGACGCACATCACCGCAACCCGCATCTCCGGCGGGATTGGTCTCGTGTGCTCACTGATTGTCTTCGGAGTGATTTGGCAGCGCGGGCTCGCGATCGGCCCCATGCAGTTGCTCCTGCCGTTCCTCGTGTTCC
>JBEEGD010000352.1:0-4665 GCA_041166685.1 Acidimicrobiaceae bacterium
CCCGGATGGAGTCCGCGATCGCACTCGAATACCTGCTCGACTTCATGCCGCGCTACGAGGTCGATTTCGACCGCCTGGAGCGGGTGAACATGCAGAACGTCGCCGGATACCACCACGTGCCGGTGAAGGTGTTGAAGTGACCCAGAAGGTCGAGGTCGATTTCGGGTTGTGCGAGAGCAATGGTGTCTGCATGGGCATCATCCCCGAGGTGTTCGACCTCGACGACCAGGACTACCTCCACGTTCTGCAGGACGAAGTGACACCAGAGAACGAGCAGCAGATCAAGGAAGCTGTGCGCCAATGCCCGCGGCAGGCCATCTTCATCCGCGACGAATGAAACGCCCAAACTCACGTTCGGGCGCAAAATTGCGAGAGAAATCCGCCAAAACGTCGATCTCGGCGGAGATTTAGTCGGGTACCAATGGGCCGGTGGGCGTGGTCGTCGTGGCATGCACGAGTAGCTCGGCCAGCTCACGTGGCCGGCTCAGGAACGGCGAATGCGACGTGTCGATGGTCAGCTGCTCGACGCCGAGACGGCGGGTGACCGTGTCGGCCAGCCACTGCGGCATCGACTGATCCTGAAGGCACCGGATAAAGCTGCGGGGTAGGTCGGCCGCCCAGAATGCAGGCACCGACACCGGTGTCATTGTCGTATCGCCAAACCGTTCGGGGCCGAGACGCTCGAACGCCCAACGGGCGGTCGCCTCATCGCAGTCGTGGTAAAAGTACTTCCACGCGCCATCGAAGTCGGCGAACCACATCGCACCGTCGTCGTCGAACTTCAAGTAGCCCAACATCTCTCCGACGTCGGCGTCGAACTCACCCTCCTCGGAGTCGCGCATCGCCATCGCCTCGGGATAGGTGCGCCCTTCCCGGGGCAGGGCTGCGGCCACGTAGCTGATGTGGCCGACGAGATCGGCCGCGGCGTCGGCGGCAAGGGTGGCGTCGAACCCGCCGCCCGAATGTCCGACAAGGACATCGCCAGGCTCGATCGCCGAGACGATCGCATCCCGGCGGTTGGCCAGCGTCGATTCCTCGTCGACGCGCGCCCCGTGACCGGGAAGGTCGACGGCGACGCCCTCGTGGCCCAACCCTTCAAGCGCGGCGATCGTATGCTCCCAGCACCACGCGGCGTGAAAACCGCCGTGCACGAAGACAAAACGCATCAGAGGCCAGAGACGATGACGCCGTTGCAATCGGCGGCGGCTTGGCGAAGCTTGGCCGCCTCCTGGTAGGCATCCGAGTTGTACCACTCGCGGGCCGCCTCGACCGACTCGAACTCCAGGACCACGGTCTGGGGGCCGGGCCAATCGCCCTCGAGCACCTCGGGTTTGGGGTCGAACGACAGCAGCGTCGCACCCGCCATCGCCTTTCCGGCCAGCTTGCCGTATTCGGCAAACCCGGCCGCATCCTTGACGTCCTCGGTGATAATGATGTAACCCTTGGGCACTGAATCTCCCTGGCTAGTCGTCAATTTCGCTGATCGCCTGTTCCGGGCAGCAGTCGATGGCTTCCTTCGCCCCGTCCTCGAGCCCCGAGGGCACCTCCGACGGGTCGGCGACGGCGTATCCGTCATCGTGCATGTGGAACACCTCTGGGCACAGCGTCAGGCACATGCCGTGCCCACGGCACCGGTCCTCGTCCACGGTGACCTTCATGCTCGATCGAACTCCAAATGCAACTCGGTGAGCCCACGCAGGATGTAGGTCGGAATGTATTGGTAGCGACGGTCATTGGCCGGACCGTGCTTGCTCTCCAAGATCCTGATATCGGTCGTGCGATCCAGTAGGCGCTCCAGCCCGACGCGGGTCTCGGCCCGCGCGAGCGGCGCGCCGGGACAGCTGTGGATGCCGCGGCCGAACGCGAGGTGCTGGCGGGCGTTCTTACGCTCGGGATCGAAGTTGTCCGGTTCCTCGAAGCGGCGCGGGTCGCGGTTGGCCGCCCCGTTGACGACCATCATCGTGCAACCCGCGGCGACTGCTTTGTCGCCAACGGTGGTCGGCACCCGCGACAACCGGAAGTCACCCTTGACCGGGCTTTCGATGCGCAGGCACTCCTCGATGAAGTTCGGGAGGAGGCTTCGGTCCTCGCGCAACTTGCGCTGGATGTCGGGACGGTCCCCGATCACCTTCAACGCGGTGCCAAGCAGCCGCACCGTCGTTTCCTGTCCGGCCGAGAAGACGTTGGTGGCCACCCGCACGACGTCTCCGACCTCGGGCATCGTGCCGTCCGGGAACGTCGCCGTGGCCAGACCGGTCAACACATCGTCAAGAGGTTCGCGCCGACGGTCTTCCACATACGTCGCGAACACCTCGTAGAGGTACTCCAGTGGCGTCTTGGTCAGCGTCTTGTCGGCGTTGCCGAGGCCGCCGCCGTGGGTGCCACGTCTGAGTCTCTCGATGAGTTCGTCGCGGTCCTCTGCGGGTACCCCTAGAAGGTCGGCGATGACCTGCAACGTGAAGGGACCGGCGAAGCCGTTGATCCACTCGCCTTCGCCGGACGCGAGGAAGTCGTCGAGCAGCTGATCCGCGATCACCCACATCGCGTCCTCGTTCTCCTTGAGGCGCTTCGGCGTGATCAGTCGCATCAACAGTGCGCGGTGATTGGTGTGAGTCGGCGGGTCGAGGGTCGGCAGCTGGTCGCTGAACGGAATCTCGTCGCGGTGCTTCTCGATCAGTTCGGTGATGTCGTCACCTTCGAGCGGGACGGGAAAGCCGGGGAACGGTCCCGTCACGGAAATGCAGGACGAGAACGTCTGCTCGTCGTTGTAGACGTCGACGGCCTCCTGCCAGCCGGTCACCATCGTGACGCCGTAGTGGTCCTCCCGGCTGACCGGGCATTTGTTGCGAAGTGCCTCGTAGAACGGGTACGGGTCGTCCGTCAGACGACCGTCCCTGAAGAAATCGACCAAGGTGAGGTCCTCCGCCATGCGCTACTCCGTTTCACCGATCTCGGATCACGAGAATGTGCCTCTCATTCTTGAGTATTACATTTCCACACCCGCTCTCCGGCGTCAACGAGGGGGGTTCACGGCAGTACGAGGCGCAGCTTCTCCCATCCCCTGACCGTGGACGTCGGCGCCAGCCGGGCCGTGTCGTAGTCGATGCCCCATTCGGGCCAGCGGTTGAGCAACTCGTCGAGCGCGACCCGGCCTTCCAGCCGCGCGAGGTTAGCGCCGAGGCAGTAGTGCACGCCCTTGCCGAAGGTGATGTGCGAGATGTTGTCGCGATGGATGTTGAACGTGTCGGGATCGGAGTATCGGCGGGGGTCGCGGTTGGCGGCGCCGAACAGCAGCAGCATGGCGCTGCCTGCGGGCACGGTGGTGCCGTAGCACTCGAAGTCGCGCGCCATCCACCGGGCGACGTGGGGACCGGTGGGCTCGAAGCGCAGGGTCTCGTCGACGGTGCGGGTCAACAGGCTGCGGTCTTCGGCGATCTCGCGTCGTTGGTCGGGATGTTCGGCAAGGACTTTCGCCAGCCATCCGATGAGTCGGCCGGTAGTTTCGTTGCCTGCGCCCGCGACGACCTGGGTGTAGTGCAGCACCTCTTTGCGCGTCAGTTTGCGGTTCACCCCGTTCTCGTCTTCGAACTCGACGTTCAGCAGCGCGGTCATCAGATCGTCGGAGGGGTTCTTGGCGCGCCAATCGACATAGTCGGCGTAGATCCGCCCGTCGGCGATCGCGTCGGCGTTCACAACCTTCATCGGTGTGCCGGGTTTCGTGCGTAGGTTCGCGTCGTTGGCGTCGCGGACCTCGATCTGGCTTTCTTCGGGGATACCGAGCAGCATCCCAATGACCCGCATCGGCATCATCGATGCGAGTTCGGCGATGATGTCGAAACCCTCGGAATCGACATGGGGGTCAAGGCATCGCACACAGTATTGCCGGATCTGGTCCTCGATGGCCGCCATCCGTCGGGGCGTGAACACCCGAGACATCAAGCCCCGCAACATGGTGTGCATGGGCGGGTCCTCGAACATCATCACGCCGGGAGGCATGTCGAACTTCGACTTCACCAGTTCGAGGATGTCGCTGCGGGTGTTGGAGAAGGTCTGCCAGTCGGACAGCGCCTCCTCCACATCGGCGTGCCGGGAGATCGCCCAGAAGTCGTAGCGTTCGTTGTAGTAAAGCGGCGCTTCGTCGCGGAGCCGAGCGTAGACCGGATAGGGATCGACAACGATGTCTGAATCGTAGGGATCGTAGTAGACCTCGGTGTCATGCGTAATCGTCATGCCGTGGTGGTCCTTTCGTTACTTCAGACAGCTGCCTGCGTCGACGGGAAGCGTTACGCCGGTGATATGCCGAGCCTCGTCGGAGGCAAGGAACAGCACAGCGTTGCTGATGTCTTCTGCTGTTACCCACGGGATAGGAAGCATGTGGAAGGTCTGACAGACCGGGGCCATATCGTCGGGGCCCGGATTCTCCAGATCGGGCCGGAACATCCGGAATGTCTTCTCGTTGAGCAACAGTGGCGTGTTCACGTGGGTCGGATGCACGGAGTTGACGCGGATGGACTGCGCGCCGAGTTCGACGGCAAAGGTCCGCATCAGCCCGACCACTCCGTGTTTTGCCGCCACGTAATGGCCGGTGTGCGGGTATGTCTTCAGTCCGGCGACCGAGCTGGTCAGGATGATCGAGCCGCCTCGGCCGCCTGCCAGCAGATGTGG
>JBEEGD010000353.1:0-7653 GCA_041166685.1 Acidimicrobiaceae bacterium
TGCCGGTCGTGCCGGAGGTGTACATGATGTCGGCCAGATCGTCGGGGCCCACGGGTATCTGGATGTCGTCGGCGTCATGGCTCATCGCCTCGGTCCACGTGAGACTGCGGCCGCCCGGCTTCGCTGAGATCGACACGAGGACATCCAACGACGGCATCGCGTCCAGCAGCGTCTCGGCGCTGGCCTGCAGTGCCCCGCCGCTGATCATGGCTTTCGCCTCGGAGTGGGTGAGGATGCGCTCGAGCTCAGGACGGACGAGGCGGGTGTTCGTGGGCACCGCCACTGCTCCGGCCTTGTGCGCCGCGGCGTAGGCGACGATCCAACACCGCACCTCCTCGGACTCGAGGAAGATCGCCACACGATCGCCCTTCGTCACGCCACTCGCGATGAGCGCTCGGGCGAGGCGGTTGGAGGCGGCGTCCCACTCTGCGAATGTGATCTCCTCGCCGTCGGTGCGCCGAAAACCCACGGCATCGGGATGGTGCGAGGCCATCATGCGTAGCTGGTCCGTGATGAGATCCATGATCAGCCTTTGACCACGTTGAGTTCGCCGTCGCCGGCCACGATCTGCACACGCGCGCCGACCAGTTCGGACTCTTCCGCGTGCCGCAGCATGTCGGGCTCGACCAGACGGGCGTAACAGCGGGCCGCGTCCGCGGTGTCGCAGACCGCGACGCCCCACTCGGGCGCGCTGTCGCGGCCGTGCCACAGCGAGTACGCGGCCACGGTGGCTTCGCCCGTGTAGCTGGTGTGGATGGGCTGTCTCGGCGCGACGGCACGCGCAGCCTGCCCCGACTCGTCCCTCGGGACCGCGATGGGCCCGGGCTGCGAGGAGTACACCGCGGCCACGTGCTTGGACATGAGCATGCCGACGCCAGACACGAGCCCGAAGGACCCTGGGTCGGCGCGTAGCGTCTCGACCATCGACGCGATCGAGTGCGTCATGTAATTACTGGCGGGGCCCCCGAAGTAGGGCAGCCCGCCGGTGACCGTGAGTTGACGGCTGTCGTTGTCGTCGATGCCGAGCGCAGCGGCGCCGAACTGCACGGCGCTCGCGAAGCAGCTGTACAGATCGAGGTGCGCGATGTCGTCGACGCCCACGGTCGCGCTGGCCATGGCCTCGGCGATCGCGGCCTCCATCGCCGGCGAGCGCCACAGCTCGGGGCGCTCGGCGACGAACGGCGCATCGTCGGCCGCGCACCAACCGCGGAGATAGACGCGTTTCGAGGGGTCGACGCCGAGCGAGTCGGCCATCTCGTTGCTCGCGACGATCACGGCCGCTGCCATGTCGACATCCATGAACGCGGTCATGAGCTTCGTGTACGGGTACGCGGCCATACGGTTCTCCGGCGTCGGCGTGACCAACTCCTCGCCGGTTCGGGCCACCGGGAACCACGCATGCGGATTCGCTGCCGCGACCGTGCTGAACGGGGCAAGAAGTCGCCCGAGCCGCGCTCGATGCTCGTCCACCCCGGTACCGAAGTGAGCGCGTCGCGCCGTTTCGAAGAGGGCGAACGCCAACGGGGCGCGGTACAACTCGTTGGCCATCTCGGACGGGTGGAAGGGGTTTGTCCCGAAGTCGGGTGGCGTCGTGGCGGGATGGCTCCACTCGGGCTGGGCGCCCGCTTTGGCGAGAGTGCGCACTGTCGCGAGAGCTTCGGCGCCAGCCACGAGGGCGAGGTCAGTGTCGCCTCGCCCAATTGCGGCGGCCGCCTCCTGAACCGCGACTTGCGGCGACGTCCCCCCGGCGCCGGTCATCAACCGGCGCCGGGCGGGCGCACCGAGGCGTTCGCACAGCCGACCGGCGCCGTCGTCGTACTGCCAGCTCTGGCACACGACCAATGCCACTGTGTCGAGCCGACCGAGCAGCCCCTCGTGACCGGCGTCGTCTGCCGCGGCACGAGCGACTTGTTCCCACATAGCCAGCGGCTCGGGCGCGTTGTCACCGTTCCGGTACGTGCGCTGGGCGACGCCGATGATGCATGCCGTCCGTGGATCGACGGCGGTCATCTCAGGTGCCGGTCCATTGCGGCGTGCGCTTCTCCGCGAACGCGCGCGGTCCTTCCTGGGCGTCGCTGCTCGTGAACACGCGCTGGGTCATCTCGTCCTCGATCGCGAACGCCTCGACCAGGCTGCCGGCACTCAAGCCGCGGAGCGCGCTCTCCTTCGTGGCCTGCACGGCCAGGGGCCCGTTGCGGTTGATGCGCCTGGCCCAATCGAAGGCCCGCTCGACCAGTTCATCGGCAGGAACGACCTCGTTGATGAGCCCGAGCTCGAGTGCCCGCTTGGCGGGCAAGCGGTCCGCGGTGAGGAGAAACTCCATGGCTGCAGGCCACGCGAGCTGACGTGGTAGCCGCGACGTCGTGCCGCCGCCGGCAAACAATCCCCACTTCGGTTCCATGACGCCGAAGCTCGCGTTGGGACTGGCGATGCGGATGTCGGTGCCACCGAGCATCTCCATGCCTCCGGCCACACAGTGCCCGTTCACCGCGGCGATGATCGGCTTGTAGAGCTCGACCCCGCGTAGGGTGAAGTTGCTCTCGGTGCCTTCGGCCATGTCGCGGTCGACACCCTCGCGGAACTCGCTCCACGAATCGCCCGTAATCTTCGGAATGAACTCCTTGAGGTCGGCGCCCGCGCAGAAGGCATCGCCGACGCCGGTGATGATCGCGACCCATGCGTCGCCGTCCTTCTTGTAGTTGCGCCAGCAGTCCGACAGGTCCGTCATGTGCTGCCCATCGAGCGCGTTACGCGCCTCGGGTCGGTCGATGGTGATCAGGACGATGTGATCGTCCTTGACGTAGTGGATCGGCATGACGTGCGGACCTCCGGAGCCCATTCAGTTGTTTGCTGTACGCAACTATTTTGGGTACGATACCCGATCGATGGCACGGGTGGAAGAGGCGGACGCCCATCTCGTCGAAGACATGGAGAAGGCCGTCACCGTCCTCGTTCGCCAGGCCAACCACCCCCGTTTGCACGACCAGCTGGCCACCCGCGCTGGAGTACAGCTGGACCGCGGCGGATACGGCGTCCTCACCGAGATCGGTGAGCACGGTCGGTTCCGCCTCTCCGACGTGGCCGAGCAGCTCGAGTTGGAAGTCTCCACCGTCAGCCGCCACGTCAAGATGCTCGAGGCGAGTGGGTTAGTGCGAAGAGAGGACGACCCCAACGACGGGCGCGCCGCCCTCGTGCAGCTGACCCCCCTCGGACGGCGCGTGCTGCGCAAGCTCCAGGTAGCCCGTCGGGCGTGGATGCGTGAGCTCGTCGACGAGTGGACGGTCGCAGAACGTGAGCAGTTCGCGTCCTTGGTAGGTCGGTTCGTCGAAGCCGGTCGCGCCGTGTCGGCGCGCAACGGAAAGAGAAGGTGAGCTCTATGGGAGACGCATACATCGTCGGCGCGCTTCGAACCCCGATCGGCAAACGCGGCGGAAAGCTCAGCGGCCTGCACCCGACCGACCTACTCGGTCTCGTGCTGCGCAACCTGCTCGACCGTGCCGGGGTCGACCCCCTCGCAGTCGACGACGTGATCGGCGGGTGTGTGAGCCAATGTGGCGAACAGGGCGTCAACGTGGCGCGGAACGCGTGGATCGCCGCTGGCTTGCCTTTCGACGTTCCCGCCACCAGCGTCGACCGCCAGTGCGGCTCGGCGCAGCAGGCGATCCACTTCGCCGCGCAGGGCGTGATGGCCGGTGTCTACGACCTCGTCATCGCCTGCGGCGTCGAATCGATGTCTCGGGTGCCGCTCGGATCGACCATGGAGGGTCCCGGCTTTCCGATGAGCGAAGCGTGGATGGCCGCGTGCGACAACCAATTCTTCACGCAATATCTCGCCGCCCAGGAGATCGCCCGCCGCTGGAACATCAGCAGGGCCGAGATGGACGAGCTCGCGGTCGAGAGCCATCGCCGCGCCGCGCAGGCGACCGACGAAGGCCGGTTCACACGAGAGATCCTGCCGGTGAAGGTCACGACCGAAGACGGCACCGTCGAAGAGATGACCGTCGACGAGGGCATCCGCCGCGACACGTCGGTCGAGAAGCTGGCGACGATCCCGGCGGTGCAGCCGGACTGTCCCGACATCACCGCGGGAAACTCGTCGCAGATCTCCGACGGCGCGGCGGCAGTGCTCATTGCCAGCGAGGCCGCGGCCCAGTCACTCGGTCTCACTCCGAGGGCGCGCTTGGCCGGCTTCGCGGTAGCCGCCTGCGAGCCCATCGTCATGCTGAAAGGACCGATTCCGGCCACCAGAAAGCTGCTCGACCGCACCGGAATCAAGATCGGCGAGATCGACCTGTTCGAGTGCAACGAAGCCATGGGCTCGATCGTGCCGATGTGGGCCAAGGAGTTCGACGTCGACCTCGAGAAGGTCAACCCCAACGGGAGCGGCATCTCGCTCGGTCACCCCGTCGGAGCATCGGGCGCCCGCATCATGGTCACCCTGCTCCACGAACTCGAGCGCACCGGCGGTCGCTTCGGGTTCCAGACGATGTGCGAGGGCGGCGGCCAGGGCAACGCCACACTCATCGAGCGCGTGGGGTAAGCGGGTCCGCCGGGTGGGCATGGGCATCGGCATCAGCGAGGACCACGAAGCGTTGCGGGCGACCGCTCGGCGCTTCCTCGAGTCGCGCTGCCCCCCGGCGGTGCCCCGTTCCTGGCTCGACGCCGAACACGAGGCCCTACCCGCGTTCTGGGGTGAGTTGGCCGAGCTCGGTTGGCTCGGAATGCACGTGCCACCCGGGCACGGTGGTCAGGGTTGGAGCCTCATCGAGCTGGCCGTGATCCTCGAGGAAACGGGCCGGTGCCTCGCGCCCGGCCCGTTCCTGCCGACCGTGCTGGCCGCTGCCGTCATCCTCGCCGGAGGCACGCCCGATCAACATGCGGCCTACCTCCCAACCCTTGTCGACGGATCGACGCCGGGCGCTGTGGCGATCGGACCGGTGCCCGAGCTCGTGCTGGGCGCCGGGCTCGCCGGCGTGCTGGTCGTACCGGCCACCACGAGCGCCGGTGAGGCGTGGTATGTGCTGGACCGGTCCGACGTCGACGTCACCGGCGTCGCCAGCCTCGATCCCACTCGGCGCCTTTCCAAGGTCACATTCGACCCAGGCCGCGTCGACCCAGCCCGCGTCCTGACGGGCATCGACAACGCGGGTGTGCACGATCTCGCGGTCACCCTTCTCGCCGCAGAGTGCGCGGGCGGCGCGAGCTGGTGCCTCGACACTGCGACCAGCCACGCCAAGGTCCGGGAACAGTTCGGCAGGCCGATCGGGCAGTTCCAAGCGGTCAAGCACCGATGTGCCGACCTACTCGTCGCCGTGGAGCAGGCCCGAGCCGCGGCATGGGACGCGGCGATCACCGCCGGCGACGGCGATCAGGCGGCGGTTGCCGCGGCAGTCGCCGGTGCGGTCGCGCCAGAGGTCTTCTTCTCTGCGGCCAAGGACTGCATCCAGCTGCTCGGCGGCATCGGGTTCACGTGGGAGCACGACGCGCACATGTACCTGCGCCGGGCGACGACGGTACGCCAGCTCTTGGGCGGCGCCGATCCGTGGCGGCGGCGGGCGTGCGATCTGGCACTCGCCGGGGTCCGTCGCCGCCCCACGATGGAGCTGCCAGACGAGGCCGAGCAGCACCGCGCTGACGTCGCTCGCTTCCTACGGAGCATCGACGGTCTGGAGGCCGGCGGCCAGCGGGCGCGCCTCGTCGAAGAGGGCTACCTCGTCGCTGAGTGGCCCGCGCCGTGGGGCCGCGGCGCGTCGGCGGTGGAGCAGTTGGTGATCGATGAGGAGTTCCGCTTCGCGGGTGTCGTGCGGCCGCACGTCGGCGTTGGGTCCTGGGCGCTGCCCACCTTGATGGTTCACGGCACATCGGCCCAGCAGGAGCGGTGGATCGGACCGACGCTCGACGGCTCGCTGACGTGGTGCCAGCTGTTCAGCGAGCCGGGCGCGGGATCCGACCTCGCGGCGCTGTCGACCAAGGCCGTGCGCGTCGACGGCGGATGGCTGCTCTCTGGCCAGAAGGTGTGGACGACGCTGGCGCACATCGCCGACTGGGGTATCTGTCTGGCGCGCACCAACCCGTCGGCACCGAAGCACGAAGGCATCACCTACTTCGTCGTCGACATGCATGCCGATGGTGTCGACGTGCGCCCGATGCGCGAGCTCACCGGCGAGGCGATGTTCAACGAGGTGTTCTTGTCCGACGTGTTCGTACCGGACGACTGTGTGATCGGCGAGGTCGACCGTGGTTGGACGCTCGCTCGCACAACGCTGGCAAACGAGCGCGTCGCGATCGGAGGCGGCAGCGCAATCAGCGGCACCGTCGAGAGCCTGTTGGGATTGGTCGCCGCGTGCGCCGACGACGCGGTCCTCGTCAACGCCGGCGCGCTGCTGGTCGAGTCCCAGACTCTCGCCCTCCTCGGCCTGCGCACCGCCATCCGCGCCGTGGCCGGCGTCGCGCCGGGACCGGAGTCGAGCGTGCGCAAGCTGCTCGGCGCCGAGCACGAGCAGCGGGTGCAGGAGATGGCGCTGGCCCTTTGCGGGCCGCTCGGCGCCGCGCTCGGCCGCGATGGCGCGGCGGAGAGCTTCCTTTTCGGCCGGTGCCTCACGATCGCGGGAGGCACCAGCGAGGTGCAACGCAATGTCATTGGTGAGCGACTGCTCGGACTGCCCCGCGATCCCTGAACAGCACGATTCCTGAACATCGCGTTCGCCGAACGCGATGGACGAGAGAACGAAAAACGAACGGAGAGACATGGACTTCGAGTTCACCCAAGAACAGCTGGCGCTGCGGGCCGAGCTACGCGAGTACTTCGGCAAGCTGATCACGCCGGAGGTCCGCGACCTCGACGAGGGCAGCACTGGCTACAAAGAGGTCATTCGCCAGATGGGCACCGACGGGTGGCTCGGAGTGGGTTGGCCGAAGGAGTACGGCGGCCACGGCCACACCGCGCTCGAGCAATTCATCTTCGCCGATGAGGGTCAGCGGGCCCGCGCGCCCCAGCCCGGCCTCGCGCTCGCGGCCGTCGGCCCGGCGCTGATGCAGTTCGGGACGGACGAACAAAAGGCGCGCTTCTTGCCCGCGATCCTCAAGGGCGAGCTCCAGATCGCGATCGGGTACAGCGAGCCAGGCGCGGGGACCGACCTCGCCGCGCTCTCGACGCGGGCGGTGCGCGACGGCGACGAGTACGTCATCAACGGACAAAAGATCTTCACCACGATTGCCGACTATGCCGACTACGTGTGGCTCGCGACGCGCACCGACCCCGACGCGCCCAAGCACAAAGGCATCTCGATGTTCCTCGTCGACACGACGCTGCCGGGGTTCAGCTACACACCCATCGACACCCTCGTCGGCCACCGCACGTTCGCGACGTACTACCAGGACGTGCGCGTCCCGGCGACGGCGCTGGTCGGCCAGGAGAATGAGGGGTGGAAACTCATCACCGCGCAGCTGAACCTCGAACGCTCGGGCATCGGCTCGTCGCGTCGCCTGCTGGACGCCATCCGAGATGTGCGTTTGTGGTGCCAGGAGACGAAGGATCAGGACGATACGCGCCTCATCGACAAGGAGTGGGTGCGGCTCACGCTCGCCCGGGTCACGGCCAAGGTCCACGCGCTGTACATCCTCAATCTGAAGGTTGCGTGGAGCGGTACCCAG
>JBEEGD010000354.1:0-3659 GCA_041166685.1 Acidimicrobiaceae bacterium
AAGCGCCAGCGACGAGGCGCACCCGAGCGACCGAGCCCTAAGGCGAGAGAGCTAGCGTCGAGACACAGCCACGAACACCTCTTTGGCACTCCTCTTGGGAAGCTTCTTGACCTTGGCTTCCGATCCCGCTTCGTACGGCTCGTAGTCAGGGACCGTCTCCATCCACTCGCCGAGACGTTCCTTGTCGTGTAGCAGCTCGGCGATGCGGGGTTCGGAGTACTCGTACTCCGGCGTCCAGAAGAGCGCGTCGAACGGACAGACCTCGACGCAGATGCCGCAGTACATGCACAGCGCATAGTCGATGTCGAACCGATCGAGCGCACTGACGGTGCGCTCCTTGCCGCCTTCGCGGCGCGGCGGCGCCTTCTGCTTGTGGCCCTCGATGTAGATGCACCAGTCGGGACAGCTCCGGGCGCACAGCATGCACACGGTGCAGTTCTCCTCGAGCAGCGCGATCACACCGCGGGAGCGCGTCGGCGGTGCCTCCTTCTCGTGGGGGTACTGGACCGTGTGCGCGCCCTTGGAAGGGCTCGGGATGAGCTTCTTTGCTCCCTCGTTGGGGAACATCGTCTTCGTCATCTCTTTGAACGTGACGCCCAGCCCCTTGATGAGGCCGGGCACCTTGGGCTTCGGAGGCATCAGAACACGACCTTCAGGATGGCGGTGAAGAAGATGTTGACCAGCGACAGTGGAATGAGGATCGTCCACGCGAACTTCTGCAGCTGATCTTCACGGAAGCGCGGGTACGTGAAGCGCACGAAGAAGATGATCCCCGCGATGACGATGATCTTGGTGAACAAG
The DNA here is from genome assembly GCA_041166685.1 of Acidimicrobiaceae bacterium. Lineage (GTDB taxonomy): Bacteria > Actinomycetota > Acidimicrobiia > Acidimicrobiales > JACDCH01 > DASUCS01. Next base: position 802 of record JBEEGD010000354.1, read on the forward strand.
ATGAGCGGCCCGAGCACGTTCATGTAGCTGGCGGTGAGATCGAGGCCGGGGAGGTACCAGCCGCCGAGGAAAAGCGTGGCGGCCAGCGCCCCGAACGCGCCGACCGACGCGAACTCGGCGATGAAGAAGAGCAGGAACCGCAGGCCCGAGTACTCGGTCATGTAGCCGGCGATGATCTCGGACTCCGCGACCGGCATGTCGAACGGCGTTTGCGTGAGCTCCGCCTGCGCGGCGATCAGGAAGATGGCGAAACCGAAGAACTGCGTGAGGATGAAGGGGTTCCCCAAGGCGCCGAACCCGAAGATCTCGCCGTTGGCCTGGCTGACGACGATGCCTTGCATGTTCAGGGTGCCGGCCTGGATCACGACGCCGACGACGGCGAGCACCATCGGCAGCTCGTAGGCGATGAGCTGGCCGGCCGCTCGGAGACCGCCGAGCAGGGAGTATTTGTTGGCGGACGCCCATCCCGCGATGAGGACGCCGATCACCGAAATCGACGAGACCGCCAGCGCGTAGAAGATGCCGACATCGAGGTTGGTGAACCATACGTCGGGGCCGAACGGCACGACGACGTAGACGAGAAGGACCGAGGCGACGATGAGATACGGCGCGAGCTTGAAGAGTTTCTCGTCGGCCGTGGCCGGGACGAGGTCCTCCTTTTGGAAGAACTTGCCCACTTCGGCAACGAGTTGGAGCTGTCCATGGGGGCCCGCCTCCATGGGCCCGAGCCGGCTCTGCATGAAGCTCGACATCTTGAACAGGAAGAGGTTCACGAACGCGCCTGAGGGCAGCAGCACACAGACGAGTACGCCGATGCTCTTGAGAATCGTCTGCTGCCAATAGGCGAGGTGAATCGCGACAGTCATCGATCAATGTCACCAAGGATGAAGTAGAGACTGGCGAGAATCGTGATGACGTCGGGCACATACACGCCGCGGAGCACCCAGGGTGTGATCGACACGTTGTTGAAGCTGGCGCTGCGGATCTTGACGCGGAACGGCCCGAGGTCGCCCTTGCTGACGATGTAGTAGCCCATCTCGCCGAGTGGGTTCTCGGTGGCGACGTAGGCCTCACCCTCGGGCACCTTGATGATGCGCGGGACCTTGGCCATGATCGACCCACCCGGCAGCCCGTCGAGCAGTTGGTCGATCATCGTGGTCGCTTCGCGCGTCTCCTGGAGGCGCACCCAGTACCGGGCGAAGGAGTCACCGTCGGGGTGGGTCCACACCTTCCAGTCGAGCTGGTCGTAGGGCAGCGGCGAGTGCGTGTCGTCACGGCGGATGTCCCAGTCGACACCGCTGGCGCGGATGTTCGCGCCGGACAGGCCGTACGACAGTCCGACTTCGGCGGGGATGACGCCGATGCCACGCATGCGCTGTTGGAAGATCTCGTTGCCGAGCAGCAGGACTTCCATCTCGTCGCAGAAGTCGCGCATCTTCTGCATGACGCGCTTCGTCTCGTCGATCCACCCTTTGGGGAGGTCGTCCTTCAGGCCGCCGATGCGGTCGAAGTTCGGATGGAACCGGCCGCCGGTGACGGCTTCGATCTGGTTGAGCACGAATTCACGGTCGCGGAAAGCGTAGAAGGCGGCAGTCATCGCGCCGAGTTGCAGACCCATCTCGCCGAGGAAGAGTCCGATGTTGGCGACGCGGGCCATCTCGAAGAGGATCGTGCGGATCCACTGTGCGCGAGGCGGCGCTTCGACCTCCATGAGCTTCTCCGCCGCGAGGATGAACGGCACCTCGTTGGCGAAGCTCGACAACCAGTCGATGCGGTTGATGAGGGTCGTGACCTGCGGATACGTGCGAACCTCGACGAGCTTCTCGTAGCCGCGATGCATGTAGCCCATCACGGGATCGGCAGCAACGACCTGCTCGCCATCGAGGCGCACGATGATGCGCAGCGTGCCGTGAGTGGCCGGGTGCTGCGGCCCGATGTTGAGGGTCATGCCCTCGGTCTCGAGCTCGACGTTGACGCGCGCGTCCGCGGCCTGACCGGCGATGTATTGGAGTTGCTGGCGGTCGCTCACGGCGGTCATTCGTCGGCCGCTTCCGTTGCTTCGTCCTCGTCACCGGGATCTTCACCAGGCATCGGCTCGACGTCGACGATGCCCGGCCATGGCTTCACCACGCGCGGCAACAAGGGGAAGTCCTTGCGCAGCGGATGGCCTTCGAAGTCCGACGGCAAATAGATGTGCTTCAACTCGGGGTGTCCCACGAAGTCGATGCCGTACATCTCCCACGTCTCGCGTTCGTGCCAGTCCGCACCGGCGTACACGCCGGTCCACGTCGGCATCGCCATCGTGTCGTCGGGAACGTCCGACTTCAGCAACACCCCGACGTGGCGGTTGCGCACGTCGACCACGCGGGCCAACAGCTGGAATCGCGTGTCGCCTCCGGCCACGCCGGGCACGAGGTCCCACGGCTGGCCGAGCTTCTCGGACAACGGGGTGTCGACCTCGGAGTCCTCGTAGCGACCGAACGGCGACGGCATCCAGTCGATGGCCGACAAGAAGTCGAAGAACGTGAAGCCGAACTTGTGCTTGGCGAGCTCGGCCGTGGTCTGCCACGCCGGGGCCGCGATACGAATCCACAAGTCGTCGTTGGGCTTGAGATGGCTGCCGGCGACCGCGTCGCCCAGTTCTGTCTCGAACGCAGCGAGGATGCCCGCGCGCAGGTCGTCGGTTGGCTCCGGTTCGGGCGCCGGTGTCTCCGTCTCGGTGTCAGCCGACGACAAGCGGCTCACCCCTCCAACGCGAGGCCATGTCCTCGTTCTGGATGCGCTCCTGCAACAACACGATGCCCTCGAGCAGCGCCTCTGGACGCGGCGGGCAGCCCGGGACGTACACGTCGACGGGG
>JBEEGD010000355.1:0-3139 GCA_041166685.1 Acidimicrobiaceae bacterium
CTCGATCTCGGCTGTGGCTGGGGGCCGCTGCTGCGGTTCATTCGCAACCGCGGTGGCGCCGGGATTGGCGTCACCTTGTCCTCGGCGCAGGTGGCTGCCTGCCGGCGGCACGGCCTCGACGTCCACCTCTACGACGCGCGGCAGGTGACTCCGGACAGCTTCGGCCCGTTTGACGCGGTCGCAAGCCTCGGCGCGTTCGAGCACTTCTGTTCGCCCGACGACTACCGGGCCGGACGCCAGAACCAGATCTATCGCGACCTGTTCACCAAGGTCGCGAGCGTGCTACCGGACAAGGGCCGCTTCTACCTCCAGACGATGGTCTTCGGGCGCAACATGATCCCCGCCCAGGCGATCGACGTCGATGCCCTCCGAGCGCTTCCGCCACGCGATTCCGATGAGTGGTTGCTGGCGCTCCTGGGCCGGCAGTTTCCCGGCTCGTGGCTTCCGTTCGGGCAGGAGCAGATCGTTCGCAGCGCCGAGCCGCACTTCCGCCTGGTATCGAGCGTGAGTGGCCGGCTGGACTACATCGAGACGATCAGCCAGTGGAACCGCCGGATCGGCGCGCCAAGTCTCAGAAAGACGCTGTTGAAGCTCCAGCTTCTCCCACGCTGGCTCACGAGCGCCGACTTCCGCCTCGCGTTCACCTCCGGCGTCAGCGCGAACAAGGTCTGCTTCGAGCGGGAGTTGCTGGACCATTATCGGCTCGTCTTCGAAAAACAGGCCTGACCCTGTGTCACCCCCGCACGTGGTCGCGCACGACCACGCTGAAGGCGCGGGCGCCGGGCGGCCGCACGTTGAAGGTGAGCACCCACAGCCCGGCCATGCTGATCGCCGGGCCTGAGTATCGGTAGACGCCGGGCCGCGCCTCCCGCAGTCTGAAGCGCGGTGCACCCATGCTCATCGCCGGCATCTCGAAGCGAACCGAGACTGCCGCGCGGCGTAGCGCGGATCCATGCCGCGTGACCGTGAGCTCGATGTCGTTCCAGGTCCGCGAAGAGTTGGGAGTGACCCGGGCCTTCACGAGGTATCCGTGGCTCTGAACCGTGACGGTGTCCGGCCCGGGGCCGATGTCGGCCGCCAGGGCCGGGACGGCCAGCGCGCAGGCTGCGACCAAGGCGCAAAACGCAGCGGAGCGCAGATTCCGCTTACCACTTGACAAGCGTGGATGCACTCTGCATATATTGCACCTAGATTCATAGTCTTGAACAAAGTTCGAGACTCGCTTCAACTCCTGGGAGGAGTGTCATGGACGAGAGGGACGCGCTGCCGATGCCAACCCGAGCCGGTCTGTGGTCCCGGCGCGACGTGCTCAGAAGCGGTACTGCGATGGGTGTCGTTGTCTCGATACCGGCGGTGGGCACGGCGACACTCGAGTCCGCCCTGGCCGCGGCAGCGCCGAAGGTGTCGGCCGCGCTCTCGGCAGATCAGTCCGCAGTCCTCCGAGCGATCGTCAGCCGGCTCGTGCCGGCGGACGCGAACGGCCCAAGTGGAACGGATGCCGGCGCGGCTGCATACATCGAGAAGGCGCTCGGCGGAGGTCTTGGAGGTGGCCTGAAGAACCTCGCGCCGTTCTACAACGCGGGACTGTCCGCAGTCGATGCCTACGCGACTTCCGCGTACGGCGCCGCCTTCACCGCGCTCTCCCCGGGACAACAGGACGCGGTTCTGTCCGACATCGAGGGCGGCAAGGCAAGCGGCTTCACGCCGAGCTCGGATGCGTTCTTCCGGGCGATCCACGAGCACACGCTGCAGGGCATGTTCGGTGACCCCGTCTACGGCGGAAACAAGAACTTCGCCGGCTGGGATCTCATCGGCTACCCCGGCGTGACGATGCCCGTCCCGGCACGCGATCAGAAGATCGGGGTCACCGTCAAGAAGGCACACAAGTCCACGTACGCCGACGGTCAGTTTGCGAAGGCGAAGAAGGAGGCACAGGCATGAGCACCCGGCTCAAGAAGACCGAGGTACTGATCATCGGCCTGGGCGCCTCGGGCGGCTACGCCTCGCTGGCGCTGACCCGCGCCGGAGCCAAGGTGGTCGCGCTGGAAGCGGGTCCCCGGTGGAACGCCCTCGACTTCCCGATGGACGAGATCCGCAACGATGTCCGCAGCGTCCTGAGTCAGCGCAAGTTCACCAAGGAGATCCCGACCTGGCGCCGGAATGCCTCTGGGGTTGCGGACCAGACCGGCGTGGCCATCAACATGATGAACGGGGTCGGGGGCACGTCCATCCATTACGGGATGGAGCAGTGGCGCTACCTGCCTTGGAACTTCAAGGAGCGCTCGGAGACGATCAAGCGCTACGGGGCGAGTGCGATTCCGTCGAACTCGACGATCGCCGACTTCCCGATCTCCTACGCCGACGTCGAGCCCTACTACGACAAGGTCGAGTACGACATGGGCACGTCGGGCAGGGCCGGCAACATCAAGGGCAAGAAGGTTGCCGGCGGCAACGCCTTCGAGGGCCCGCGTCGTCGCAAGTACCCCCTTCCCCCGCTCCGCTCGAGCGGCTGGACCGAGCTCATGGCGACGGCCGCGAAGGGGCTCGGCATGCATCCGTTCCCGGGCCCTGCAGCGATCCGCTCCGAGGCCTACAACGGCCTGCCCGCATGCGAATACTGCGGTTTCTGCACCTACAACGGGTGCATGGCCGACGCGAAGGGCGCGACCGACGTCGGCGCGATCGCCAAGGCCGAGCGAACGAAGAACCTCAAGGTCGTCACCAGCGCGCGCGTCACCAAGATCGAGGTCGACAGCAACGGGCGGGCGACGGGCGCGACGTTCGTCAAGGGCGGGAAGAAGTACTTCCAGCCCGCCGACGTGGTGATCCTCTCGACCTACATCTACGAGAACACCCGCCTGCTCCTTCTCTCGAAGTCCAAGGCCTTCCCGAAGGGGCTCTCCAACAACGCCGGACAGGTCGGAAAGCACTACATCAGCCATCTCTACGGGGGCGTGAACGGCCTCTTCGCGGGCAAGCAGCTCAATCGCTTCAGCGGATCAGGCGCACAGCGAACGAGCATCGACGACTGGAACGGCGACAACTTCGACCACACCGGCCTCGGCTTCATCGGGGGCGCCGTGATCGATGCCCGCATGGAGAACAAGCCGATCAGCGCGGCACGCACCACGCCACCATC
>JBEEGD010000356.1:0-4769 GCA_041166685.1 Acidimicrobiaceae bacterium
GGCCGACATCCGCCGCAACGGAGCAAGTGTTCACGATGGCGCCGCGGCCGGCTCGCCGCATCGCCGGGACGACCGCCGCCGACAGATGCGCGATCCCGAACACGTTCACCGCGAACACCCGCTGCCACTCGTCCACGGTCGCCTGGGTCACGTCGCCGACGGCACCGATGCCGGCGTTGTTACAGAGCACGTCGATGTGGCGATGCTCTCCGTCGACGCGAGCGGCCATCTCCCGGCACTGCTCAGGGTCGGTGACGTCGAAGCCGTCGACGATGTCGAGCCCCACGACGATGTCGCCCAGTGCCTCGAACTCTGCGGCGATGGCCGAGCCGATCCCTCCCGACGTGCCGGTCACGATCACCACGCGGTCGGTCATCGCTACCTGACCAAACGGAAGAACGAGCGAATCTCGTTGACGAACAACTCGGGCTGCTCGAACGCCGCGAAGTGGCCGCCCTTGTCGAGCTCGTTCCAGTACCGAATGTCGGTGAAACGCGTCTCGGCCCAACGGCGCGAGATCCGGATGATCTCCTTCGGAAAGATCGAGCAGCCCGTGGGTGCGGACACTTCGTCCTGCCGGTTCCGGTTGAAGCTCTCCCAATAGAGGCGGGCCGATGATGCACCGGTTGCGGGTAGCCAATACAGCATCACGTTGTCCAGCAGCTCGTCGCGGGTGAGTGCGTTCTCGGGGTGGCCGTCGCAGTCGGTCCACGCCCAGAACTTCTCGAGGATCCACGCACACTGACCGGCCGGCGAATCCACCAACCCGTAGCCGAGCGTCTGCGGGCGGGTCGACTGCTGCTTCGAGTATCCCGACTCGACGTTCTGGTAGTTGGCAAGCGACGCGAGCGCCTCGTTCTCCTTCTCACTGAGATCTTCGAACGTCGGCGTGGCGATCGGCATGTTCACGTGGATGCCGACCACGTGGTCGGGGTCTTGCTGACCGATGCTCGTGGTGACCGCTGATCCCCAGTCGCCCCCTTGCGCGCCGTAATGCTCGTACCCGAGACGGGGCATGAGTTCGGTCCACGCGCGTGCGATGCGCTCGACGCTCCAGCCGGACGCGGACGGCTTGTCGCTGAAGCCGTAGCCGGGCAATGAAGGGCACACGACGTGGAACGCATCCTGGGCATCGCCACCGTGAGCAATTGGGTCGGTGAGCGGCCCGATCACTTTGTGGAACTCCACGATCGAGCCGGGCCAGCCGTGCGTGATCACGATCGGCAGCGCGTCCTCGTGCGGCGACCGCACGTGGATGAAGTGAACGCCGAGACCGTCGATGTCGGTCCGGTATTGCGGGAATCCGTTCAGCCGCGCCTCTGCCGCCCGCCAGTCGTACTTGTCGGCCCAGTACTGGCAAACGTCTTGCACGTACGACAAGGGGACGCCCTGTGACCAGTCGTCGACGGTCTCGGGCTCCGGCCATCGCGTCCGTTGCAGCCGGTCTCGCAGGTCGGCGAGAGCAGCGTCGGAGATCTCGATGCGGTACGGGACGACGTCGTCGGACACGAACGCGAGCTTTCCACTGATGTGAGGCGACCGCCCGTGGCAGGCTTTGGTCATGTATGTGCTCGACGCGGACGGCCACGTCCTCGAACCGCCCGACCTCTGGGAGCGAGAGCTTCCGAGCCACCTCCAGGACAAGGGGATCCGCGTGCGCTGGAACCCCGAAACGCAGTGGGACGAACGCTTCGTCGAGGACCGAATGCTCTCGGATCGCGGAGTCGCCGGCTTGGGGAATGCCGGGCAGTCCTTCGCGGACTTCGGGCGCGGGATGCACTACGAGGACCTCAACCCCGCGGGGTTCGATCCGCACGAGCGGGTGAAGGTGCTGGACGCCGAAGGCATCGACCTGGCCGTGCTGTATCCGGGGCTCGGGCTCGCGCTCGGCGGCATTCAGGATCCGGAGCTCGCGGTCGCGAGTTGCCGCGTCTACAACGACTGGATCGCCGACTACGCCTCGGCCGCGCCTGGCCGACTCGTTGGCGTTGGCGCATTGCCGATGCAGGACCCCGCCGCCTGTGTCCAAGAGATCCACCGCATGGTCGATCTCGGCTTGCGCGCCGGGTTCACGCGACCGAACCCGGCCAACAACCGCCCGCTGCACGACCCCGCGTTCGACGGCGTGTACCGCGCGCTCGCCGAAACCGGCCTGCCGCTGGCGTTTCACCCCGCGGGCCACTTCGACCTCCCCGGTGCCGCGCAGCGCATGGCCGACCTGATGGTGATGGGCACACACCACGCGTTGATCCTCTTCTTCGATCAGTACCTCACGTTGTCCAATCTCGTGTACTCCGGGACCCTCGAGCGGCATCCCGACCTGAAGGTGGCCGTGCTCGAATGCGGCGGTGGATGGATCGCGCACTGGATGGATCGCCTCGACGAGTTCCTCGAGAGCTACTCGTGGGCGGTGGCCCCGTTGTCCCTCAAGCCGAGCGAGTACTTCCAACGCCAATGTGTCGTGTCCTTCGATCCCGGCGAGCACACGGCTCCGATGCTGCACGCGTTCGTCGGCGCCGACACCTTCATCTGGGCGTCGGACTTTCCGCACAGCGACGCGAAGTATCCCGGCGTCGTCGACGAGCTCACCGAGTACACCGAAGAGATGGAGCCCGAGGCGCGCGCCGGACTCTTTGGCCTCAACGCGGCCCGTCTCTACAACCTCGACGTTCCCTCATGAGCTTCGACCTGGTCGTGCGCGGCGGTCGCGTGTGCGACGGCACGGGCGAGCCGTCGTTCACGGCCGACGTCGCCGTACGCGACGGGCGGATCGCAGAGATCGGCCGTGTCGATCCATCCGGTGCGCAGCGCGTCATCGATGCCGACGGCCTGTGGGTCACGCCCGGGTTCATCGACGTCCACACGCACTACGACGCACAGCTGCACTTCGAACCGACCTGTTCGCCGTCGTCGTGGCACGGCGTGACCACGGTGTTCACGGGCAACTGCGGCTTCACGTTCGCCCCCGCTCGGTCCCCTGAGGACTTGCACTGGTTGCTCGCGATGCTCAGTCGTGTCGAAGGCATGTCGCCGGAAGCCCTGGCGGAAGGTGTGTCGTTCGGCGGCGGCTCGTTCCGCGACTTCCTGGACGGCCTCGTGACACCCGGGGTCGGTGTCAACGTCGCGGCCAACGTCGGCCATTGCGCCCTGCGGAGATGGGTGATGGGCGACGCCGCGTCGGAACGGGCGGCGACCGATGACGAGGTCGCACAGATGTGCGCGCTGTTGCGCATCGCGATTGCAGACGGCGCGGTCGGCTTCACGTCGTCGCAACTCGACCTCCACGTAGCTCACGACGGGCGGCCGGTGCCGTCGAACCTCGCCGCCCCCGACGAGCTGATCGCACTCTCCGCGGCCGCGGGCGATGCCGGTGCGCACGCCATCGAGTTCATCCCCCGCACGTTCCTCCCCGGCTACATCGACGCTGACCGCGAGCTGCTGCTGCAGATGTGCCGAGCATCAGGCCTTCCTGTCAGCGTCAACACTCTGTCGAGGATCCCGCATGCACCGGACGGGTGGAAGCGCAGCTTGGAGTTCGCCGAGCTAGCGGCGGCGCAGGGGCTGCAGGTGCTGCCGCAGTTCGCCGCCAACCACCAGGGCGCGCACTTCTCCCTCGACTCGACGTTCCTGTTCGACGAGTACGACACGATGCGGTCCTGTCTCACGGCCGATGGCCCTCGACGAGGTCAGATGCTGCGCGATCCGGGAGTACGCGAGAAGTTGCGCGTCGAACTGGCTGATTGGAATGGGAAGTCGTTCCTGTTCGTCCCGCAGGTGCTGCGCTTCGAGATCGTGTACCACCCTGAACACCAGGGCTACCTGGATCGGACCGTGTCCGATGTCGCCGTCGAACGCGGTCAGGATGACCTGGACTGTTTTCTCGATGTTGCGCTCACCGAGGAGCTTCGAACGCAGTTCGTGCTCGCCGCGCCCCCGGACGCGACGCGGCTCGCGGCGACGGAAGAGCTCATCCGTTCGCCGCACGTGCTGGCTGGATCGAGCGACGCAGGCGCGCACCTGTTGTCGTTCTGTGGCGCCGACTACACCACCCGCTTGCTCACGGAATGGGTGCCGGACGTCCTCACATTCGAGGAGGCGATCGAGCAGCTGACGGTGATCCCCGCGCGAGTGCACGGACTGTCGGACCGCGGCGCGCTCCGAGTCGGCGCGGCGGCCGACGTGCTCGTCATCGACCGAGATCGCCTCGCCACCTCGACACCACGGCTGGTGCGTGACTTTCCGGCCGACAGCAGTCGCTACGTCGTCGATGCCGTCGGATACGCCGCAGTCCTCGTCAACGGCGAGGTGCTGCTCGAAGACGGACAGCACACGGGCGCCCTCCCCGGCCAGATCCTCTAGAGGAAGCGCGCGGCCTCGGGCAGGACGAAGTCAATTCGCCCGGCGCGCGCCGCGGTGGACGACACCTCGGGCATGTCGAGCGCGAGCAGTACGCAACCGTCCGGAACGGGCCGGCCCTTTCTCGGTGCAACTGCCAACCGAGGCAGGCGCGCGACCGCGGCGTCGCGCGCGGCCTCGGACTCGTAGAACTCCGGATCCAGCACTTGCACCCACTTGTCGGCGCCCATCACCAGCACGTCGTAGTCCCTCGCGATGTCTGCGAGGTGCAGGCGATCGGTGACCACGACACTGATCCACGGGCGCGTCGCGGCAACGGCCTCGAGCATGGCGACCCGTGTGGAGAGCGGCCGCATCCCCGACTTGCCCAGCGGCTCTCGGTTCAGGATGAGGTCGACGTTCGAGAGCCTGCA
>JBEEGD010000357.1:0-2591 GCA_041166685.1 Acidimicrobiaceae bacterium
CGACGACGCGCCGAAGCTGCCGACCAGCCTGTGGGAGGCCGTAGACCTGCTCGAGGCCGACCAGTTCTTCCCGGCCGCGTTCGGCGAGGGCTTCGTCAAGTTCATCACCATGATGAAGCGCAACGAGTGCGCGCGCTTCCTCGGCGAGGTCACCGACTGGGAGATGCGCGAGTACTTCGAGTTCTTCTGATGGCGAACTCCCCCACTGCGCCGCTGCTCGTCGACCATCACGTCCACGGCGTCGTCGGCCGTCAGCTCGACCGGGTCGAGTTCGAGCTGCTCGCCAACGAGGGCGGGTGGTCCCCCGGCCCCGGCGCGTCACACTTCGACTCCCCTGTCGGCCTGGCGATCCGGATGCGATGCGCGCCTCTGCTCGGCCTCGACCCGGGGTGCCCGCCCGACGACTACCTCACGGCGCGCGCGGATCTCGGTGTCGACGAGGTCAACCGCCGGTTTCTCCGCGCTGCCGGAGTGGACCGCCTGCTGGTGGAGACGGGCCATCGACCGGGCGAAGTGCTGGAACCTGAGGCGATGGCGACCCTCTCGGGGCGCCCGACCTACGCCGTCAGCCGGATCGAGCGCGTCGCCGAGGATGCCGCCGCGGCCACGGACGGCCCGCGGCAGTGGTTGGACGCACTGGGTCCCGCTCTCGACGCGGCCGCGGCGGCCAGCGTCGGCTTCAAGACCATCGTCGCGTACCGCCACGGCTTCGACCTCGACGCCGAAGTCCCGGAATCGGCCGCGGTCGTTGCTGCCGCCGACAGCTGGTTCGCGGCGGGGTCCGGCCGGCTGGACGATCCCGTGCTGTTGCGCCACGTGCTGCACACCGCCGTGGAGATCGCCGCCACTCGCCGGATCCCGTTGCAGGCCCACGCGGGCTTCGGTGACACCGACCTGACGTTGCACCGGGCGGATCCGTCGCAGTTCACCCCGTGGGTCCGTGAGCTCGGACGCCGCGGCGTACCGCTGGTGTTCCTGCACTGCTACCCCTACCAGCGGCAGGCCGGGTATCTGGCCTCCGTGTTTCCGCACGTGTTCTTCGACGTCGGCTGCATGTTTCACTACACCGGCGCGAGCTCACTCGCGATCCTCAGTGAAGCGCTCGAGCTGGCACCCTGGACCAAGCAGCTCTACAGCTCCGACGCCTTCGGCCTCGCGGAGTTCGTGTATCTGGGTGCCGCGCTGTTCCGCCGCGGTCTCGACCGCGTGCTGACCGCTTGGACCGACGCAGGCGACTGCACCGACACCATCGCCGCGGACATCGCGCGCGACGTGTGTGCGGGCAATGCCCACCGGCTCTACCGCCTCGACGAGCTCGCCCACCTCCAGGAGACCCCATGACCAGCGAGAGCAGCGGTGGGCGTGTCGCCTACTTCGACGGCGCGTTCGTCCCGCACGAGCAGGCGCGCGTCCCCATCTCCTCTCACGTGGTCAACTACGGGACCGGCTGTTTCGAAGGCATCCGCGCCTACTGGAACGCCGACGACGAGCAGCTCTACGTCACGCTCCTGGCCGAGCACATCGACCGGTTGCTGCGCTCGGCCCGCATCCTGAAGCTCGACTACGAGGGATCGCGGGACGAGTTGTGCGACATCGTGGTGGAGCTCCTCCGGCGCAACGCCTATCGCGAGGACGCGTACGTGCGTCCGCTCATCTACAAGTCCGAGGAGACCATCAAGGTCACGCTCACCGGCCTGCGCACCGACCTCGCGGCGTACTCCCAACCGATGGGTGCCTACCTCGACATCGAGCGCGGGCTTCGACTGACCGTGTCGTCGTGGAAGCGGATCGACGACAACGCCATCCCGGCGCGCGCCAAGGTCATCGGCTCCTATGTCAACGCGGCCCTTGCCTCGGACGACGCGCGGCAGAAGGGCTTCGACGAGGCCCTCATGCTCACCAGCGACGGCCACCTCGCCGAGGCGTCGTCGTCGAACGTCTTCCTTGTCGCCGGAGGTGAGCTGGTGACCCCCGAGGCCAGCGACGACATCCTGGTCGGGATCACCCGAGCAGCCGTGCTGGAGCTCGCTGTCGAGATGGGCATTCCCGCGCGCGAGTCACGCATCGACCGCAGCCAGATCCTGGCAGCCGACGAGGTGTTCCTGTGCGGGACCGGGGTGCAGATCGCGCCGGTGACGGAGATCGACGGCCGACTTATCGGCGACGGCCGGCCCGGCGCTACGACGATGAGCCTCCAGCGCCGCTATCTGCAGGTGGTGCGCGGCGAGGTAGCCGAGCACGCTGCATGGCGCACCCCGGTGTACGACGACGAGAGGAACTGACATGGCACTCGTGCCCTTGGTCGAGGAGGCGACGGCAACAGGCGTCGTGGCCGAGGTCTTCGACGACATCCGCACCTCACGCAACTTGGCGAAGGTGCCGAACTTCTGGCGAGCGATCGCGCACTACCCCGACTATCTGCGATCCGAATGGTCGAAGCTGCGGACGATCCTCGAGACCGGGACCATCGACCGCAAGACGAAGGAGATGATCGCCGTCGCCGTCTCGGCGACGAACAGCTGCGACTACTGCATCCGCAGCCACACTGACGCGCTGCGCGCTCTCGGCGCGACCGACGCCGAGATCGTCGA
>JBEEGD010000358.1:0-4168 GCA_041166685.1 Acidimicrobiaceae bacterium
GTCCTCGTCGGGACCGCATGCGCGGTTGGAGAGGTCCGCATCGTGTGGTGGCGCGCGATCGCCGCGATGGTCGCCGCCTTCGCGATTCAGGTCGGTACCAACTATGCGAACGACCACAGCGACGGCAAGCGGGGCACCGACGACCCCGGTCGCCGTGCCGGTCCCGTGCGGCTCGTGGGCTCCGGCCTCGCGTCGGCGCGCGCGGTGCTGTGGGCGGCGATCGCCGCGTTCGCTGTCGCCGCGATCGCAGGGCTGTCGTTGTCGATCGCGGTGGACCTCCGACTGCTCGTCGTCGGCGTTGCATCGTTCGCCGCGGGGTGGCTCTACACAGGAGGGCCCAGGCCCTACGGCTATGCCGGGCTCGGCGAGCTGTTCGTGTTCTTGTTCTTCGGCCTGGTCGCGACGGTTGGGTCGACGTACGTCCAGACCGAGCGCATCACTGGGTTGTCGATCGGCGCGTCGATACCAGTCGGATTGCTCGCAACCGCGCTGCTCGTGGTCAACAACCTGCGCGACATCCCCGGCGACACCGAGTCGGGCAAGCGCACGCTCGCGGTCCGGCTCGGGGACCAGCGCACGCGGATTCTCTACGTCGCGTTGCTCGTCGGCGCGGTGGTCGCGGTACCGCTCGTGAGCGGTCTCGGACAACGGCCGGCTGGCGCGCTCGCGCTCATCGCCATCCCGTTCGCGCAGCGCCCCGTCACTGCCGTGTTGAGTGGCGCGCGTGGCCCCGCGCTGATTCCAGTGCTCATCGCGACGGGACGGATTCAACTCATCTTCGGAACGCTGTTCGCGCTCGGACTCGCGATCAGCGGTTGAGCCACGCTCGCAGCGTCGAGAGGAACGTGTCGGGCTGCTCGAGGTGGGCGGCGTGACCGGCGCCCGCGATGAGTGAGAGCGTCGCGTTCGACCCGATCGACTCGACCAAGCGGTGACCCTCGGCACTGAACTTCGTGTCGTCGGAGCCGGCCACCACGAGTACCGGCATGTCGAGGCGATGCAGGCGGCCCCACAGTGGATCCTGCGACCCGGTGCCAGCCTGACGAAGGCTCTCGGCCAACCCGGTGACCGTGTTCTCCTTGCGGGCCTCCCGGAACTGCATCCCGTCGGACAGCCCGGCGAACAGCGGCTGAGCGAGCCATGCATCGAGAAACGGTTCGAGCCCGTCGCGTTCGAGGCGATCGGCCATCGCCTCGTCGTTGCTCTTGCGCTCCGCCCGGGCACTGGCATCGTCGATGCCGCCGGTGCCGCCGATCACCACGAGGCGGCGCACGAGCTCGGGGTTGGCCAATGCGAGATGGAGGACGAAACGTGCGCCCATCGAGTAGCCGATGTAGGTGGCCTCACCGCCTTGGTCGGCGATGAGGCGGGCGCCGGTCCGTAAGCCGGCGTAGAACTCCGACGAGCGCCCGTGCCCTGGGGCGTCGACCCGGACGACCTCATGGTCGGTCGCGAGGTCGGTTGCCACTGGCCCCCAGCAATTGCGATTCTGCGCGAAGCCGTGGACGAGCACGAGCCGAGGTCCACGGCCGTCGGCGTCGGCGTGCAGCATGCTGAGCGACGGCTCGTTCGTCACAGCATTGAGCTTTCCATGAAGATGTATGGGTGCCTGTACCGGTGACCGCGCGATGACCGCGCAAGCCACCTTCTGCGCAACGGTGGTCGACGAGTGGGTGCGCGCCGGCGTGACCCACGCGGTGATCGCGCCCGGATCGCGCTCGACGCCGCTCGCGCTCGCGCTGGCCGCACGACCTGAGATCCGGGTGCACGTCTTTCACGACGAACGCGCCGCCGCGTTCTGCGCGCTTGGGATCGGATTGGCATCTGGCGTACCGGCGATCGTGCTGACGACCAGCGGAACGGCGTCCACGCATCTTCACGCGGCCGTGGTCGAGTCCGATCTCGCGTGCGTGCCGTTGCTCGTCTGCACGGCGGACCGTCCACCCGAGTTGCGAGACGTGGGGGCGCCACAGACGATCGATCAGACGAATCTCTATGGACGAGCTCCCCGTTGGTACTTCGACCCTGGAGTGGCGGACGTCGCGATGCGCGACTCGTGGCGGTCGATCGCGGGGCGCGCGGTTGCGGTGGCCATCGGTGATCCACCTGGCCCAGTGCACCTGAACCTGCCATTCCGTGATCCGCTGGTAGGAGACCCAGGCCCGTTGCCCGCCGGTAGGAAGGGCGAGGCGCCGTGGGTGGTGTCGGAGCCAAGCAGACCGTCGATCGTCGACGCGCCCGCGGGTCGAACGCTCGTGATCGGATCGTGGGTCGGTGGTTCGGGCTTTCCGGTCTTGACCGACGCGCGCTGCGGAATCGAGGGGCCCTGCGCGATCCACCACGTCGACGCCATCCTTCGTCACACCACGTTGCGACCCGAGGTCGTGGTGCGCGCTGGTCCTCAGCCCGCCTCGCGGATTGTGAACGAATGGGTCGCCGCCAGCGGCGCGCACGAGATCGTCGTGAGTCCAACGTGGCGGGATCCATCACACACGGCGGCTCAGATTGCCGGCGGCGTGAAGCTCGGTGCGCCGGACGACCGGTGGATGGCTCAATGGCGGGCGGCCGGCGACGCGGCCTCCGCCGCAGTCGGAGAGATCCTCGACGACCCCGCGACGGCCACCGAGCCGTTCGTGGCGCGGGCGTTGCTGCGTTCGATGCTCGTCGATTCTGAGCTCGTGGTCGCTTCCTCGATGCCGGTGCGCGACCTGGAGTGGTATGCGATTCCCCGCCCAGAGGTGCGCGTGCACGCCAACCGTGGCGCCAACGGCATCGACGGCACGATCTCGACGGCCATCGGTGTCGCGGTCGCCTCTCGACGTCCGACGGCCGTGCTGCTGGGCGACGTCGCGTTCCTGCACGACTCCACCGCGCTCATCGGCATCAAGCAGCGCGGGATCGACCTCACAATTGTCGTGATCGACAATGACGGCGGGGGCATCTTCTCGTTCCTCCCGCAGGCGACGGCGATCGAGGGTCACACGTTCGAGCAGCTGTTCGGCACACCCCACGGAGTGAGGCTGGAGGAGCTTGCCGCCGCCCACGGCATCGCGTCACTCACGATCGAAGACCCGGCGGCGTTCGCACCGGCCATTCAATCGACGATGACCAGCGGTGGAGTCTGGATGGTCGTCGTGCGTACCGATCGGGCTGAGAACGTGAAGGTTCACCAGCAGCTGAATGACGCCGTCGCGCAGGCCCTAGGGGCGAACGAGGGCTGACAGCATCGCTTGCAGCTTGGCCCGCGTCTCGGCCAGCTCCGTTGCCGGATCGGAATCGGCGACGATGCCGTTGCCTGCGAACAGTCGAGCGACCGGACCGTCGAGATCGGCGCAGCGCACGCTGACAGCCCACGAGCCGTTGCCGCTCCCGTCGACCCAACCGACGGCGCCGGCGTAGCGGCCACGATCGAAGCCCTCATGCGCGCGAATGAAGGCCAAGGCGTCGTCACGTGGCGAACCGCAGACCGCAGGCGTCGGGTGCAACGCCCGCACGAGCTCGAGTACGGATGGGGCCGGTTGCGACAACCGTCCCTCGACCAGCGTCGCCAAGTGCTGCACGTTGGCCACGGGCACGATCGACGGCTCGGCCTCGTAGTCGACGTACGAGCACCAGTTGAGAAGCGTGTCGTGCACCATGTCGATCGTGATCTGGTGCTCTTCCCGATCCTTGGTCGACGCGAGCAACGAAGCCGCCAGCCGGGCGTCGGCCGATGGATCGCCGCCGCGGGCCGCGGTGCCCGCCATTGGATGCGATCGGACGATGTCGCCCGCGCGCGACACCAGAAGCTCGGGGCTCGCTCCGACCAAGCCATCGACGCGGTAGAGGTGGCAGCCCGGATACGTCGCTCGAAGCCGCTCGAGGACGCTCGTCCGATCGAACGGCGCGTCGGCCGTGACCGTGACTTCCCGTGCGAGCACCACTTTCCGCAAAGGCCCGTCGGCCATCACCTTCGTTGCTTCCTCGACCAGCTCGCACCACGACTCAGGCGTTCGCGATGGCTCCACCGAGAACCGCGACGGCGATTCTCGAGGCAATAGGGGCCGGTCACCGGCCCCTATTGCCTCGAGTTCGGCGCTTTCGCCGATCACGGTGTGCCAGCGGGTGCCGTCGTCGGCTCGACCGAACACTTCCGCGGGCACGATCAGCTCCGCGGGAGCCTCAGGGT
>JBEEGD010000359.1:0-3538 GCA_041166685.1 Acidimicrobiaceae bacterium
GCCAGAACCGGTCGGCGTGGCCAGGACGACGTTCGCGCCGCTGACCATCTCGATGAGCGCTTCCTCTTGCGCCGGATAGAGCACGGTGCCCTGTGCCTCGGCCCATGCGGCGAAGGAGGCAAACAGGGCGTCGGGGTCGGCCCCTTTCGCGCGCAGGGCCGACAGGTCGCCCGGATCCTCGAGCAGGGGAGGCGCGGCGGTCACCGGCCGGGGTGGTGGGAGGGGCATCGTGAGGAACAGCGTGCCTTACGACCGCCGATCGTACGATCGTGCCGTGACGACGCCCGAGATTGTCCGCAGCATTCCGCTGGCCGAGGAGATCCTCGAGTCGCACCGCCACCGCGCCCGCGGCGACGACGCCGGCTATGACGCGTACAAGGCCCACGTGTACCGCGTGGTGAACTTCGCCCGCGTGCTGACCCTCGACGGACCCGACCGCGACGACAAGCTCGCCATCGCTGCGGCGTTTCACGACATCGCCGCCTTCGACACGCTTGACTACCTCGTGCCGTCGATCGAGGCGCAGGACGCCTGGCTGCAGCGGACCCGCCGGCAGGCGTGTTCCGACGAGCTGGCGCTCATCGTGGCGGAGCATCATCGGCTGTCGGCATATGGTCCTGCTCGTCCGTACGCACCGCTGGTGGAGGCCGTTCGCCGAGCGGATCTCATCGACGTCAGCCAGGGCCTGATCCGGTTCGGTATCCCGAGTTCCTACGTCAAGGAAGTGCGTGCCGCCTTCGATGCGACTGTCTTCTTCAAGCGGGTGATCCCCTCGGGGACACTGCGGGCAGTCCGTAAGTTCCAGCAGCCCGGCTTCATGCGACCGGGCAACGCACCCGTCCGCTCGGGCCATAAAGGGGCCGACCGGTGAGGGCGGCTAAATATCGGAGCTCTCTCGCCACAGGTCGATACCAGAATCCGATGCGTACTGGTCGATTTCGCTGAGTTCTTCGGGCGTGAAATCGAGGTTCGCGAGGGCTCCGAGGTTCTCGTCGAGCTGGGCGACGCTCGACGCGCCGACGAGCGTGGAGGCGACCGTGGGGTCGCGAAGCACCCAAGCCAGCGCGAGCTGCGCCAGTGACTGGCCCCGACGTGCCGCGATCGCGGCGAGTCCGCGAAGCCGTTCGCGCACCTGCTCGGTGACCAGGTCGTCGTCGAACGTCGGACGCGCCGTCGCGCGCTCGATGTCGGCCGCGGGCCGCTGCAGATAGCGGTCGGTCAGCAAGCCCTGGCCCAGCGCGGTGAACGCGATGGCCCCCATCCCTGCGTTGGCGAGCTCGCCGATGAGCCCGCCCTCGATCCACCGGTTGAGCAGTGAGTACGACGGTTGGTGGATCGCCAGCGGGGTTCCGAGTCGCCGCGCGATAGTCGCTGCTTCCGCGGTCTTGGCCGCCGAGTACGACGAGATGCCGACGTAGCGCGCCTTGCCCGCACGCACCGTGGTGTCGAGGGCGCCGATCGTCTCCTCGAGCGGTGTCACCGGATCGATGCGGTGCGAATAGAAGATGTCGACGTAGTCGAGCCCAAGGCGGTCGAGCGACTCGTCAAGGCTCGCAAGCAGATGCGTACGCCCGCCGAGCTGACCGTAGGGACCCGGCCACATGTCCCACCCCGCCTTGGTGGAGATGATCAGCTCGTTGCGGTACGGCTTGAAGTCGCGCCGCAGCATGCGGCCGAAGTTCTCCTCGGCGGAGCCGTACGGAGGCCCATAGTTGTTGGCGAGGTCGAAGTGGGTGATCCCGCGATCGAACGCGTGGCGCAGCACCTCCCGCTGCCCGTCGAAGGGCCGGTTGTCACCGAAGTTGTACCAGAGGCCGAGTGAGATCGCAGGCAGCAGGAGCCCGGCCGATCCCACGCGCCGGTACGACATCGCGTCGTAGCGCTCGCGCGACGCCACCCATGGATCGTGGGTGAAGGGAACACCGGAGAAGTTGGGATCCTCGGCCATGCCGGTCATCGTATTTCGGTGAGACGACAGGCATTCTGGCTGGGTGGGCTTGCTCATACGCCTCGTCGAATTGCTGATCGTGATCGTGCCGCTGGTCGGTGTGATCATCGCCGGTGTCAGGGCGGTATCGAGGGCGCGTGAACGCCAGAGCGATGTCTCGACCGGCGAGGTGCCGCGGCGCGGCGGCGATCAGACAGCTCAGTGGCAGGCGATCAAGCGGACGGTCAGAGAGCACGATCGGACGGAGACCCGCTGGCTGGACTATGAACTAGACGTCGGCAAGCTCCTCGACTATCCGCTTATGACCGACATGCGCGAACCGCTCACGGAGCGCTTTCATCGCGCCAAGCTGCGGGCTGACTTCCTCCGTCCCGCCGATGCCGCCGACCTGCTGGGCGACGCCGACGTCGCTCGGCAGTACCGCGACGCCGTTGAGGAGTACGTCACCGCGTTCGACGTGGCGGAGTCCGAAGCAATCCGAAGACGGCAAGGCGACTTCTCACGGCCCGAGCAACAGCGACTCGGCCGCGCGAAACGCGCGCTACGGATCGCGGCGGACCCCGCGGCGACACCGCAAGAGCGTGAGCGTGCCTTCGACGTTGCGCGCGGGGAACTCGACGGCCTGATCGTGCTGCCCGAGCGCACCCGCGTCGCGATCGAACGCGGAATCGCGGGTGAGCTCGACAGCTAGTGTCATGGATCGGCGACCAGGTTCAGTGGGCGGAACAAGCACTTTCAGTCGCTGCGCGTCACCCACGCTGTCACCAGCGTCCGCGGTGGACAACCTCTGTGAACGGTCGCCGGTTTGGTTTCACGATCGGCTTGAGCGGACGATCGGCGGGATACCCGATTCCGAGAATGTAGGCGACGATGTGGTCGCTAGGGACTCCGAGGATGCCGCGGGCCTTTTCCTGGTCGCCCACCGAGGAGTGGCCGGTGCCGACGCCGAGGTCGGTGGCGGCGATCATCATCGCCATCGTCGCCTGCCCTATGTCGTACTGATCGATGTACTTGGTGCGTTCGTCGGGTGGTTCGGGCACAACCAACACAATCGCAGCCGGAGCTGATGCGATATGACGGGCGCCCTGCCACACCGTGGACAGCTCCTGAAGCTGACCGCGGTCGGTCACGATGATGAAGTCCCAGTGCTGGCGGTTCGACGCCGACGGCGCCCGCCATCCCGCCTCGGCGATGCGGTCCAGATCGGCGTCGCTGATGGGGTCCGGCAGGTAGCTGCGCACGTTCCGCCTGGCCCGAATGGCGTCCCAGGCTTCCATCTGTACCTCCGCGCTCTGCCACCGGCTTGTTCCGACTAACCGGGACAAACGGAATTCGCCCGCTCACTATTTCGTCCGACGCGCCGCCATGCACCCGGTCTGCTTATGGTCGAGCTGTGACGATCACCTATGACGAGGGGCTGCGCGAGCAGATCCGGGCACGGTTGGCGGGTCACGAACGCCGCACCGTGACCGACCCGACGAAGCGGCACGCGGCCGTCGCATTGGTGTTGGTCGACTCCGACATCGGCGACGACAGGGTGGACCCGGCGCCTGTGGACGACTGGATCGATGGGCGGCCGATGGAGGCGGG
>JBEEGD010000360.1:0-3286 GCA_041166685.1 Acidimicrobiaceae bacterium
AACTCGAGACCATCCGCATGGCGGGCAGGCGGGGCATGGGCGCGCTCGGGTTCCAGTTCGTGTCGGCCGAGGCGGCCAAAGCGTGGGTGCACGCGTATTACAACGCGTATACGCGCCAGCTCGAGACTCTCTGCGACTACGTGACCAACCCCAACATCGCGGTCGTCTCGCAGTTCATGTGTGCGCCAACCGATGAGGAGGCCAAGGCGCGCTCCGAAGGATCGTCGTTCTTCCAGTTCGCGCTCGGGTACTACGCCACGCACGCGCCCGGCGTACCGGGCGAGATCAAGCTCTGGGAGGAGTACCTGGCCTATCGCGACACCCCGGCCGGCCAGAAGGCGAGAATCGGCGGACTCATCGGATCGCCGGCGACGATTCGTGAGCGCCTCCGCAAGTTCGAGGAGTCGAACGTCGATCAGGTGATCCTCCTCAACCAGGCCGGCAAGAACACGCACGACGACATCTGCTCGTCGCTCGAACTGTTCGCCAAAGAGGTCATGGATGAGTTTCACGACCGCGAAACGTCTCATCAGGAGTGGAAGCAGGCCGTGCTGGCCGGCGACCTCGAACTCGAGGAGCTCGACACCGAGCCCTTCGCGACCCCGAGGAGGAAACTGTGACAACGCTTTTGCTCGGCACCCGCAAGGGTTTCTGGTCGCTCAGTTCCGACGACGCGCGCCAGAAGTGGTCGATGGACGGACCATCGTTCCTCGGCCACATCATCAGCCACGTCGTGCTCGATCCGCGTGATCGCCGCACGCTCCTGGCCGGAGCGAGCACCGGGCATCTCGGCCCCACCGTCTTCCGGTCGACCGACGCAGGTCGTTCGTGGACCGAGGCGTCCAAGCCACCGGCGTTCGCGCCGGGCGATCGGCTGGAGCGCAGTGTCCGGCTCGTGTTCTGGTTGACGCCGGGTCATGTCGACGAGCCGGGCGTCTGGTACGCGGGCGGTTCGCCGCAGGGCTTGTTCCGCACCGAGGATGGCGGCGACACCTGGGCGCCGTTCGACGGGTGGAATGACCACCCGATGTGGGAGACGTGGTGCGAGTGGCCGGAGGAGAACACGCCCGACGGTTCGATGCTCCACTCGGTGATCGTCGATCCCCGTGACGCCAACCACCTGTACCTCGGTCTGTCGGCGGGCGGCGTGTTCGAGAGCACCGACGGCGGCAACGACTGGAACCCGCTGAACGCGGGATCGATCACCGCCTTCCTGCCCGAGACCGAGCCCGAGTTCGGTCACGATCCGCATTGCGTGCGCCTTCATCCGCTGCGGCCCGACCGCCTGTATCAGCAGAACCACTGCGGGATCTACCGCATGGAGCGGCCCGAGGGGCGGTGGATCCGCATCGGCGACAACATGCCCCGCGACGTCGGCGACATCGGCTTCCCGATCGAGCTGCACCCGCGTGATCCCGACACGGCGTGGGTGTTCCCGATGGATGGCACCGATGTTTGGCCGCGCACGAGCCCAGACGGCCGCCCGTCGGCATACGTCACGCGCGACGCGGGTGAGACGTGGGCCCGTCTCGATCGCGGTCTACCCGAGCGCGGCTGGCTCACCGTGAAGCGGCAGGCAATGACCGTCGACGACGGAGACCCGGTCGGGGTGTACTTCGGGACGACGAGCGGGGAGGTGTGGGGGAGCAACGACGAAGGCGAATCGTGGACACCGATCGCGCAGCACCTACCCGAGATCTACTCCGTCGAAGTCGGGTCGACGGGGGGTTGAAGGTCTGTATCCCGACGCCGCTGCGCTCCTACACGAAGCAGGAGAAGTGGGTCGAGAGTCACGGCGCGACGATCGTCGAGCTGCTGGCTGACCTCGACTCGCAGTTTCCAGGTCTGCGGTTCCGGGTGGTCGACGAGCAAGGCCGGCTGCGCCAGCACATGAAGGTGTTCGTGAATCAGGACGCGGTGCGCGACCTCACGACCCCGATCACCGAGGCCGACGAAATCACGATCATGCAGGCACTGTCGGGCGGATGCGGTCCAAGGCCGAACCCATGAGGTCTTCGAAGTTCGTCCGGTAGAACTTTTCGCGCACGTCGTCGGAGGCTTCGCCGAGTGAGGCCTCGAAACGCTCGAGCGGTTTGCGGCCGCCCTCCACATGCGGGAAGTCCGACGAGAACATGCACACGTCCTCGCCGGCCTGCTCGATGATCCAGCCGACGTCCTCGGTCGGGTACGGCGTAGCTCGCACTTGACGACGCACGTAGTCACTCGGCTTGAGGGACAGGTTCTGCAGGCGTTCCTCGTGACGGTGGAACGCGTCGAACGCCGACTCGAGCTGGCGCATCCACGACGGCATCCAGATCGCGCCTTGCTCGATCACACCGATGCGAAGGTTGGGGAAGCGCTCGAGTACGCCATCGAAGATCAACGTGGCCAGCGTCTGCATCGGGGGATGGGGGATGCCCATGTAGTCGACCGATCGGAAGTTCTCCTCGCCGCCGTGGAAGTCGGGCGGGATCGGTAGCCCGTTCTTGAAGTACGCCGCGTCGAGCAGATCGCCGGTGCCGCCGACGTGGAACACGACCGGTACGCCCGCCTCCTGTGCACGTGCCCACACGGGATCGAGTGCGATGTGGCTGGGAGAGTGGTGTTTCGGGCAGCCGGACGCGACGAGCAACGCGCACATGCCGTCGCTCATGGCCAACGCCTCGTCGGCGGTCGCGGCGGCGCGATCGAAGTCCGCGAGCGGCACGTACAACGTCGGAATGAGACGAGCATCGACCGAGCAGAACTGCACAATGCCGCGGTTGTGCGCACGCGCCACGCCGTACGCGAGGTCGAGATCTTTGCCGTGCTCCCAGTTGCGCAACCGGCGGTTGTGAAAGGTGTTGAACACCAGTTGGCTGGCCACGCCCATGAGGTCGAGGGCGCGCGGGCGATCCTCGGAAATGAAGGAACCCGTCGCCGCGAAGTTCTTGCGTTGCATGATCTCCGCGGCTTCGTTCGCCCGGTACGTCTCCGAGGCGTGCTTGGCTCGGAGCTTGTCGAACGCGGCGTCGAGATCGCGGAGTTGCTCGTCGGGGTCGCCCGACTGCTTGAGCTCGTTCCCGCCCGACAGATCCAGCGGCTCGATACGGTCCCGGACGTCGGGGTCGGCGTGATCACGGAGCCAGTTCGGGGTCTCCATGATGTGCGCATCGGCGTCGTGGACGACCCGCCCTTCGATGTACGGCATGCGCGCATTCTCCCAATTCCCACTCAGACGTACACATTTCTGTGTACGTCTGAGTGGGATTTCGTCACCGTGACTGGGCGAACAGGTGTTCGATAG
>JBEEGD010000361.1:0-3282 GCA_041166685.1 Acidimicrobiaceae bacterium
AGACGGTCAAGCAACTCTTGGGCGATGCCAAGATCGTTCGCTTCGCGCAGGTCATCATCGGCGGCTGATGCCTGAACGCCGCTGGGACCGAGTCCTGCTCAAGCTCTCCGGTGAGGCCTTCGCCGGCGATGTGGGCTACGGCATCGACGGCAAAGTCGTCGAACAGTTGGCGTCCGAGATCGTCGAGGTCCGCGACGAGCTGGGCGTCGAGATGGCCGTCGTGGTCGGCGGAGGGAACATCTGGCGCGGGATGACCGGCGCGAGCGCGGGTATGGATCGCGCGCAAGCTGACTACATGGGGATGCTGGCCACGGTCATCAACAGCCTCGCGTTGCAGGATGTGCTCGAGCGTCTCGGTCAGCCGACCCGTGTGCAGTCCGCTATCGCGATGGAGGCGGTCGCCGAGTCCTACATCCGCCGTCGCGCCATCCGCCATCTCGAAAAGGGCCGTGTGGTGATCTTCGCGGCGGGTACCGGCAACCCCTTCTTCACCACCGATACCACCGCTGCGCTGCGAGCGGTGGAGATCGAAGCGGGTGTGATCTTGCGGGGCACGCATTCGGGGGTGGACGGCATCTACACCGATGACCCTCGCACCAACCCGGCGGCCACCAAACTTGATCGGGTGGCCTATATCGATGTCATCAATCAGGGCCTGCGAGCCATGGATCCGACGGCGGTCACGCTGTGTATGGAGCACAAGGTGCCCATCGTGGTGTTCGACCTGATGACCAAGGGCAACGTCAGGTCCATCCTGCTTGGCGAGGCGATCGGTACTCTTGTCCAGTGATCGGGCGACGCGAGCATGAACGAGCTACTTGATCTCGTGCTCAGCGAGCACGACGACAAGATGCACAAGGCCGTCGAGCACGCCAAGGCGGAGTTCGCCAGTGTGCGCACGGGCCGGGCATCGTCATCGCTCATCGAGAAGCTCGTCGTCGACTACTACGACTCCCAGGTTCCCCTCCAGCAGCTCGCGAGCTTCAGCGTTCCCGAAGCGCGGCTGCTCGTCGTGAATCCTTTCGACGCCGGCTCGATGCCCGCTATCGAGAAGGCCATTCGCAACTCCGATCTGGGGTTGAATCCGTCGAACGATGGTCGCGTGATCCGTCTCGTCTTCCCGCAGCTCACGGCGGAGCGCCGTAAAGAGCTCGTGAAGCGCGTGAAGCACCAGAGTGAGGAAGGCAAGATCGCCATCCGCAACTTGCGGCGGGCGGCTCGCCACGAGTTCGACGCATTGGTGAAAGACGGTGACGCCACGGAAGACGAACTGGCGCGGGCCGTGAAAGAGCTCGACAAGCTGACCCACGGCCACGAGGCGGAGATCGACGCCGCGCTCGAACACAAAGAGCGCGAGCTGCTCGAAGTCTGAAGGAGGAGTCCATGGACGAAGAGCTTTTTCCCCGAGACAAACGGTCCGATGAGCCCGCCGAAGGTGTGCGGATCATCGGGGCCGAGGAGGCCGAGAAGGCCGTCGAGCGCGACGACGTCGCTCGTCGTCTGCCGCATGACGCGCCCCGGTACGGCGACCGTCCTGAAGCGCCGCCTGGCGACGGACCCCGCCCCGCGATCCGCTTCCCGCTCTCGGGTGCGTCAGACCCGAGCGACATCGAACGGTCTCCAGTGATTCCTTCCGATCCTCCCGTGAATCTTCCGCACTGGACCGAACCGGCGACGGGCGAAGTACCGGCGATCCTCGCGTCGGGCGGCGACGAGGACAACGACGACCTCGATGCGTGGTCGTCGTTCAGTTCGTCGCAGCCGCGCTGGCGGGGCGAAGGCACGGACTTCGAGCGCGACGAGTACGACGATTTCTCGCGTCTCGCCGACGACGAGACACGCGTGGGTGCCCTGGACCCCAACCGTCCCGATCCGGAGGAGTTCTTCGAGTTCGACGCCGGCGAGGCTGTCTACGAGCCCGTGCCCGCTCCGAGCACGCACGCCATCTCGAGTGATCCGCGGCGCACGCGTCAGCGATCGCGTCCCACGAGCGACCCCGGTCGCGATGTGCAGCAGGCGGCCGCCGTAGGCGCTGGCATCGCCGTGCTGTTCCTCGTGCTCGCGAAGGCCGGCCCGAAGTATGTGATGGCCATCGTCGTCGCAGTCATCGTGCTCGCCGCCGTCGAGTTGTTCACCGCGCTGCGCCGTGCCGGCTACAAGCCGGCAACACTGCTCGGTATCACGGCCGCGGCAACGTTGCCGTTGGCCGCGTACTGGAAGGGCGAGGCGGCGTATCCGCTCGTGTTGTTCATGACCGCGGCGTTCGGCCTGATCTGGTATCTCGTCGGTGCCGGCGGTGACGAGTCACCGGTGCTCGGCGTCGCATCGACGATGCTCGTCGTCGGCTATGTCGTGGTGCTCGGTGCGTTCGCCGCGCTGATCCTCACGCTGCCGGCGGGCATCGGAGTGCTGTACGGCGCCATCCTCACCAGCGTCGGCTACGACGTCGGTGCCTTCTTCGTGGGCCGAAGCCTCGGCACAAGACCCATGTCGTCTGCAAGTCCCAACAAGACGTTCGAGGGGCTCGCCGGCGGTTGGATCGCCGCGGTGCTGGCGGCGGTTGTGATCGTCGGATTGATCTCACCGTGGGACGACCTCGGCATCGGCCAGAAGGCGATGTTCGGTTTGGCGGCCGCGGCCGCGGCCACACTCGGAGATCTGTGTGAGTCGGTGCTCAAGCGTGATCTCGGCGTGAAAGACATGGGCACGCTGTTACCCGGCCACGGCGGGGTGCTCGACCGGTTCGACTCGCTGCTGTTCGTGCTTCCCGCCACGTACTACGCCGCGCGCATCCTGATCTTCTAAACCTTTCGCCGCCGAACCAGAGGTTCGTCGGCGAGCATTTGGCCGCCGCCTCTCGGCGGCGCGTCTTCCGTCCGACCGACCGGCAAAGCCGGATCGATCGGCGCCTGGGGGAACCGCTGGAGCCGTTCCCCCCGGACCCCCCTCGCAAGAAGCCACCGGTAGCCTGGGCGGATCATGCGCTCGCTCGCGATCCTCGGCGCGACCGGTTCCATCGGCACGCAGGCCCTCGATGTGGTGCGGTCCGAGCCCGACGCGTACGAGGTCGTCGCGCTCGGCGCCGCATCGTCGGTCGACCTGCTGGCTGCACAAGCGCACGAATTTCGCCCGAAGGTCGTGGCCATCGCCGACGAGACTCGGGCGCACGAGCTCGAGGCGAAGGTTCCCGGCGGCACCGAAGTCGTGGCGGGCCCCTCCGCCTTCGCCGATGTGAGCACCACGGCCGACGTCACCCTCAACGGTGTCGTCGGATTCGCAGGC
>JBEEGD010000362.1:0-4345 GCA_041166685.1 Acidimicrobiaceae bacterium
CACCGACTCGAACGAGTTGGCCGTGCTGGTGCCGGGTCCTACAGCGCACGAGATCGAACCCCTCCTGGCGAAGGCCCTCGCGGCCACTCCAAGCACGCTCAAACTTCCAGGGGGTGCGGAGGTGAAGATCGACTTGGCGGCCGGGTTGGCCTCGTTCCCCGAACATGCGAGCTCCGTCGACGAGCTGTACATGGCCGCCGACGCCGCTCTCGCGGACGCCGTCGACGGACACGCCACTCTCCGCGTCGCGATCTAGCCCGGCGACTCCGTTAGTTTTCGCGTGATGGCCAAGCCCAGCAAACGTCGGGTGCAGGGAGGACGAACCACGCCCAAGGGCGGAGCGGCCCGGACTCCGAAGAGCGCCGAGCCCACGCCGAGCGCCCGGTACACGCCCCCGATCCCCCGCGACGTGAAGATCAGTCCGGTCTGGGTGCCGGTGGTGATGTTCATCTTTCTCGGGGTGGGCACGCTCGTGATCCTGGTCAACTACACGGGCGCCGTTTGGGACACGAGCAACTGGGTACTGCTCGGAGGACTCGCCGCCATCCTCGCCGGCATCGTCACGGCGACGCAGTATCACTGAGGCATAGCCCAAGTGAACATCGTGTAACCGTTTGGTCGCGCCAGAGTTACAACGATGTGGTTCTCCCCAGGCTGATCCACAGGCTGTGGATTACTCGTCCAAGAGGTTCGCGACGAGGTCCATGTCGTCCTGGCAGTGGCGCGGCGGTTCCGGGACGGCGTCGTTCGCCGCGGTCATCCGCAGCTCGGTGCCGCAGATCGAGCACCGGTACACGAGCTTGACCTTGCGTAGCTCGCCGGGTGGGGGTGGCTCCGGAACCGGGCGTGCCAACCCACCGAGCATGCGCGTGCCGATCCTCCAGATGACCAGCCCGGCCGTGACCGCCAGGAGCAGCTTGAGGAGGATCAGCCCAGGCGCTCGATGATGGTGGCGTTGGCCATGCCGCCGCCTTCGCACATGGTCTGGAGGCCGTAACGACCACCGGTGCGCTCGAGCTCGTTGAGCAGCGTGGCCATGAGCTTGGCGCCCGAACATCCGAGCGGGTGGCCGAGGGCAATGGCACCACCGTTGACGTTGACCTTGCTCATGTCCGGATGGTGTTCCTTCTCCCACGCGAGCACGACCGAGGCGAAGGCCTCGTTGATCTCGGTGAGATCCATGTCGTCCATCGAGAGCTTGGCCTTCTCGAGCACCTTGGAGGTGGCCGGGATCGGGCCGGTGAGCATGATGACGGGGTCGACGCCGGCGAGGGCGAACTGCACGAACCGCGCCCGAGGCTTGAGCCCGAGCTGCGCAGCTTTCTCCTCGCTCATGATCAGCAGCGCCGCGGCGCCGTCGGTGATCTGCGAGGAGTTGCCAGCTGTCACCTTGCCGTCCGGCTTGAACGCCGGCTTCAGCTGAGCCAGCGTCTCGACGGTCGTGCCGGGACGGATGCCTTCGTCGGCCTTCACGAGGTCCGCGGACTCGATGACCTTCTTGGTCTCCTTGTCCAGGCGCTTCTCGACCACCGGGATGATCTCGTTGTCGTAGCGACCTTCCTTCGTCGCAAGCTCGGCCAGCTGCTGGCTGCGGGCCCCGAACGTGTCGAGGTCCTCGCGGGACAGGTTCCACTTGTCGGCGATCATCTCGGCCGAGATGCCCTGGGGGACGAGCCCGCCGACGTCCGCGTAGCGCATGCCAACCGTTGGGCCAAACGGGAACCCGAACGTGCCGTCGCCCACCGACGCGCCCATCGGCACCAGGCTCATGAGCTCGACTCCGGCGGCGACCACGATGTCGTAAGCCCCGGCCATCACGCCCTGGGCGGCGAAGTGAGCCGCCTGCTGGGATGAGCCGCACTGCCGGTCGACGGTCGTCGACGGAACGGACTCGGGAAACCCGGCGGCGAGCACCGCGTTGCGGCCGATGTTCACGGCTTGTGCGCCGGTCTGCATGACGCAGCCCATGATCACGTCGTCGATCAGTGCGGGATCGAGGTCGTTGCGCTGTACGAGCGCCTTCAGCACCTCGGCGCCGAGGTCTGCGGGATGCCAACCCGAGAGCTTCCCGTTGCGCTTGCCTCCGGCGGTGCGGACGGCGTCGACGATGACGGCGGTGGTGGCCATGGGCGGGCTCCTTGGTGGCGAACGGACTGCGGCGGTCTCTTGACCGGCCGGTCAAGAACCTACCGGAGTTTGTCCATTTCTGGTCCCGTCGGTCAAACGATGGTGTGATGGAGTCGGTGGGGGTCGGCGAAGCCAACGCAGAAGGTCGTCTGGCGCGCATTCTCGACGCGCACGCGGTGCTGGCGCGCGTGGCCGCCACCCTCGGTCCCGATCTCGACATGGACGAGGTCCTTGCCGCGGTGCTCACGGGCATGCGCAAGCTCGTCGACTTCAAGGGCGGCACCGTGCAGCTGATCGATGAGCGAGGGGTGTACATCGCCGCATCCGATCCGCCGGTGACGGAGGAGATGGCCGCGCTTCGGGTCAGGATCGGGGAAGGGATCTCGGGTCGAGTCATCGCCACCGCCAAACCGTTGTGGTCTGGGGACATCGCCACGGACGATCGGGTCAGCGCCTCGATCCGCGACGTGGGAAGCAACGTCGGAACGCGCAGCTACTTGGCGGTTCCGCTGGTGTGCCTCGGCGAGACGATCGGCGCGCTGCAGATCGATGCAAGAGAGATCGACGCTTTTGACGTCGACGACGTGGCGCTGCTCGAAGGCCTCGCGGCGCAAGTCGCCGGCGTGATCGAGAGCTCTCGTCGTTACGCGCTCGTGATGGAGCTCGAACGGTTGAAGAGCGATTTCATCTCCCGCGTGTCGCATGAGTTGCGCACGCCAATCACGATCATCGATGGGTTCGTGATGACGATGCTCGACCACGGCGAACGTCTCGACGCGGAGGCGCGTCGCGACATGCTCACTCGGTGCCGCACGGCCAGCGCGCGGCTGAATCGTCTGATCGAGGAGCTCATCACGCTGGCGCGTCTCGAAACCGGCGTCATCCAGTCGCAGCCGTCGCAAACGAAGATGAAAAAGCTGCTCGACGACGTTGCGATGGCCGCCTCCGACCCAACGTCCGTGCGTGTCGAGGCCCCAGACGACTTCGTGTTGACCCTCGATCCCGAACTCACGCGGCGGGCGTTGGGGTTCCTTGTCGACAACGCGGTCAAATACGGCCACGAGGCCATCGTGGTGATCACCGACGATGGCGCCATCGAGATACTCGACAATGGCCCCGGCATCGCCGTCGACGTGCGGGACTCGCTGTTCGAGCTCTTCACTCGGGGACGCGCCACCACCGACATCCCCGGACTCGGGCTCGGACTGCCGATGGCCCGCACTCTGGTGGCTGCCATGGGCGGTGAGATGTCGATCGCGGACCGACCCGGTGGCGGGACGGTCGTGCGCATCCTGCTGCGCTGAGCAAGCATGGGGCCATGAAGAGCGTGGACATCGATCGCATGGTCGACGGCCAAACGGTCGCATCGATCTTCCTTCAAACGCTCGCCACCCACGGCGACCGAGTGGCGCTGCGAGAGCGTCAACCCGACGACTCGTGGGCTGAATGGACCTTCGCGGAATATGCCGAGCACGTCGCCGGCGCGACCGCCGCACTCCGCGATCTCGGCGTCCGCCCAGGCGATCGCGTCGTCTTGATGATGCGGAACGTCGCCGCGTTTCACATGGTCGATCTGGCGGCCGTGTTCTGCGGGGCAACGCCGATCTCGATCTACAACTCCTCGTCACCCGAGCAGATCGCCTATCTCGCCGGTCACTGCGAAGCCAAGCTGGCAATCGTCGAGGACGACGGGTTCGCGGAGCGCTTCGAAAAGGTGCGCGGTCAGCTGAACACCCTCGAACAGATCGTCACCGTCGCCGACGACGCCGGCGAGTTGTTCCACGGACACGGCCTTGCCGATCTCGAGGAGGGCGCGACCCATGTCACTCCCGACACTCTCGCCACCGTCATCTACACCTCGGGTACGACGGGTCCGCCGAAAGGCGTGATGCTCTCGCACTACAACATCGCGTGGACCGCCGAAAGCTTGAAGCGAGCGTTCGGCGACGACATCGACCTCACCGGCTACCGGGTTGTCTCGTACTTGCCGATGGCTCACATCGCTGAGCGGATGACGAGTCACTACCAACAGGCGATCAATGCGTACGAGGTCACGGTGTGCCCCGATGCCGGCCAGGTTGCGACGTACTTCAAAGAGGTGCGGCCCCAGATTGCGTTTGGCGTGCCGCGCGTGTGGGAGAAGATCAGCGCCGGTGTGATGGCCGCCATCGCCGCGGATCCTGACAACAAGCGTCAGTTCGACGAGGGCATCGAGGCA
>JBEEGD010000363.1:0-6757 GCA_041166685.1 Acidimicrobiaceae bacterium
TCCAGAACTTTGAGGAAGCCCTTTCGCGGTGGGAATCCCTCCCCACCGTCTGACCTACTGACCGACGAGTGGCTTGTAGCTCAACCGGCGTCCGTCGGCCTGGTCGACCATGCGAGCCAACCGGGCCGAGTCGCTGAGCTTTCGCGTCGAGTACCGGAAATCGAACTCAGCGAGGTAGCGGTCAAGGTGCTCGCGGCTGACGTGATGGTGCGTCCCGTCCAGCGACCGCTTCAGTTGGCTGAAGAAGTTCTCGGCCTGGTTGCTGGTGATGACCGTGCCGTTGTCGTAACGGACGTACTCGGCCTGTGAGTGGTCGACGGTCTCGTGGCGGATGAACTCGCGTCCGAGTGGGCGGTAGCCGCCCCATGAATCGGTGTGCAGTTCACTGTTCGCCATGTCGACCTGCTCCGCGATGGCCTTGCGCAACGTCGCGCCGGTCACGTCGGGGATCACAACCGAACGGACTTCGCCGGTCTCGCGGTGAACGAGCGAGAGGACTGGAACCTTGTCACTTGGGCCGGTCTTGCCGATGCCGTACTTCGCGCCGCCGTGCTTGTTGCGTGGCTTGCCACCAATGAAGGTCTCGTCCGCGACAACCGTGCCGCGCAACATGCCGACCAATGGATCCCGCTTCATCGACTCGCGCAGACGGTGGAGCATGAACCATGCGGTCTCCGGGGTGACACCGATCAGCCGCTCTACCTCGCGGGCGCTGATGCCGTTCTTCGCGGAGGCCATGAGGACCATGACGGTCAGCCAGTCCGACAAGGCGACCTTGGTGCCGTGGAAGATCGTGTTCGTCAGGACCGAGAACTGCTTGCGGCACTTGGCGCACTTGTAGACCCGGCGCACGCTCTGGCTGCGTCGACCGTTGGCGTCCTTCGGGCCGGTCCCGCGGCTGGTGCCGTTCTTCGGGGCGAGGAAGTACGCCTTGTCGTGCCCGCAGTGGGCGCAGATCGGGGTGCCGTGCCAGCGCAGTTCTTCCAGCAGGAGGTAGGCGTCGTTCTCGTCCGACACCCGCTTGCGCAACTCAGCCAAGGTCAACTTCACAAACCCAGTATGAGCAGGGGATATGACAGTGAAGCCAGCGATTCAGGCGAGCATCATGGCGGCAATGCCGGGAGCCGATGACGTAGCCGCCGTAGCCGCCGTGACCATGTTCGCGGCGGGCTCAGTCATCGGCTTGCTATGGCCGGAGCGGTTGCAAAGGTGGGTTCCCCTCAGTCGGAAGCCCCAGGTGATACGGCTGTACAGCTTCTTCTGGCTGTTGTTTCTGGTCGCGATCGCGATCGGAACGCTGACCATGGGTTTGTGAACCCGCACATCACCGCAAGTGCGGTGATGTTCGGTTGACGAACCCACGCAGTCAGGAAGCCTGCGCGACCGCGACCCGCTGGTCGCACACGCGTACGTGCCCGGCCACTTGGCGCGGCCGGGCACGTACGTACTGCGGTGCTGTCAGCCCGAGCTATGGGCAGAACGCGTGCGCTGGGCTTGCGAGGCCATTGGGGTTCGCGTGAGCACAGGACTGTCCGAGGTTCGGGGTTTTTCCATTGGGGTTCTTGCCGGGATCGGCGAGCGCCGATCCTGCGGCGAACGTGAGTGCTGTGACGAGAAGCGCGACGATGGTCAGACGGGCCTTCTTGGTCATGTGGCTCCTTCCATTGCCCGCGGCGAACGCACCGTAGCCGGGATCCATTGTGTCCACATTGTCACGATCTGCGCGTACTTCCCGCGTACTTGCGAGATCACGGAAATTCGGTGATGTGCGGGTTGACAAGCCCATGGGCAGGACGCGTTCGCAGCGTTTTCTTTGACGCATTGAGGGTGTTCCTACCGATTTCGGCGTTGTGCCGCGCCCTACAGTCGAGGTAGCAGTGTGGACCTCTCAGGTTGCCGTCATTCCACAACGGCCTAGGGAGCGTCCGCCATGCCGACGGTGCCGCTGACAGTCGTCTTCGTCGACGACGATCCCGACATGGTTGAGCTCGTGCGCATCTCGGTGGGGAGTGAGCCAGACTTTGAGCTGGTGGCCACGACAGGCGAAGCCTCGGCCGTTCTCGATCTCGTCCGCAAACACCACCCA
Organism: Acidimicrobiaceae bacterium; assembly: GCA_041166685.1. Lineage (GTDB taxonomy): Bacteria > Actinomycetota > Acidimicrobiia > Acidimicrobiales > JACDCH01 > DASUCS01. The sequence goes on from JBEEGD010000363.1 coordinate 2,087, forward strand.
GACATCGTGATCTTGGACCACCGGCTTGATGATCCGTCTTCGCCAGATGAACCCGCCCGTTGTCGGGGTGTGCGTGCTCATCAATCCGGCCTTGAATTGGTTGAAGGCACCCGCGTTGCGGTTCCCGACGCGACCATCGCGATCTTCTCCGGCCGATCCGGACTGAGCGACGCCGCCCGCAACGTGGGTGCAGATCTCCACGTCCAAAAGCCGGGGCCGATGCGAACGTTGTGGTCGTCGATCCGCGAGGCGCGAGCCGTCCGCTAGGTCTTGTCGTCCTCGTCGGGGTGTGGTCCGGCTTGTAGGACACCCGTCCATGGGATCGCCGGCGGCTTCGGCCTGGTCCGAGTCATGGACATCCGGACTGAAGTGTGAAGAAGATGTAGGCAACCGGGAACCTTGGTCGGCCGCAGGCGGCAGCCACGATTCATCGCGACACGCGTGCTGGAGACAGTCTGCGGCGGGCGGACTGTCCAGGCGAAGGTCTTTCGCCATCCCGCCGGCGAGAGGCCTTCGCCGCTTTCTCCCCATCGGCCCTCATAGGATCCGCGCGCATGAGAGCTGCACTGCTGGAGGCACCCGGCCAGGACATGGCCGTCGTCGACGACATCGACGTGGACGAGGTCCGTCCGCTCCAGGTGCGGGTGCGCGTGACCCATTGCGGGGTCTGTCACTCCGACCTCCATCTGCTCGACGGATCGATCCCGTGCGCGCTTCCCGCCATCCTCGGCCACGAGGCCGCGGGTGTGGTCGAAGAGATCGGCGCGGGCGTGACCCATCTCGCGCCTGGCGACAAGGTCGTGCTGAGCGCTCGCCCGTTCTGCGGCGCGTGCTACTGGTGCGTGCGCGGTGAAGTACAGCTGTGCGCGCGTGCCACCGAACTGTTCACCGGAATGCGAGCCGACTTCACCACCGGGTTGTCCCGTGCCGGCCAGATGGTGTTCATCGGCGTCGGTCTCGCAGCATTCGGCGAGATCGTCGTCACGCAGGCCACGGGCGCGGTGAAGGTTCCTGACGACACTCCGCTCGACGTCGCCGCGGTGATCGGCTGCGCGATCCAGACCGGGGTTGGTGCCGTCGTGAACACGGCGAAGGTGGAGGAAGGCGCGACGGTGCTCATCGTCGGCTTGGGCGGAATCGGTGTCGCGCTCGCGCAGGGCGCTCGGCTCGCGGGCGCAAGCAAGATCATCGGCGTCGACCCCTTGCCCGCCCGTCGCGAACAAGCGCTCGCGTTTGGTGTGACCGACACGGTCGATCCGACCGAGGTCGATCTCTTGGCGGCGGGAATGGATCTCACCGACGGCATCGGGGTGGACTACGCGTTCGAAGCCGTGGGTCGCGTCGAGTTGATCGAGGCGTGCTTCGCGGCTCTCCGCAACGGTGGCACCGCGGTGGCAGTGGGAGTGCCGAACATCGAGAGCGTGATCTCGCTGCCCGGCATCGGTTTCCTGAGCGAGAAGCGGTTGATCGGCACGTTGCTCGGGTCGGCGAACTCGATGCGCGAGATCCCTCGGCTACTCGATCTGTGGCGCGCGGGTCGACTCGACCTGGAGGGCATGGTGACGGCCCGCCGTCCGCTCGCCGACATCAACCTCGCGTTCGACGACATGAAGGCCGGCATCGGTCTCCGAACCGTCATCGAGATGCCTGCCTAGCTGGCGGACAACGCGAAGCACCGCGGCCAGCGTCAGTCGAGCGCGACCGGCGTCATGTCAGGAAGGCCAGTAGCGATCGCGCACGAGCCGGCGGTAGATCTTGCCGGTCTCGAAGCGGGGGAGCTCCTCGTCGAAGTCGACCGATCGAGGGCACTTGAAGTGCGCGAGCCGGTCCCTACAGAAGGACAACAGCTCAGCGCGTAGCGCATCGTCGGCGACGACGCCCTCCCGTACCTCGACGACCGCCTTGACTCGCTCACCCCATTCCTCATCGGGCACGCCGACACAGGCGACGTCGCGCACGGCCGGATGCTCGAGCAGCACGGCGTCGATCTCCGCGGGATAGATGTTCACGCCGCCCGAGATGATGAGCTCGGCGGTGCGGCCGGTGAGGAACAGGTAGCCATCGGCGTCCATGAAGCCGAGGTCGCCGAGTGTGAACCAGTTGCCGTCGTGCACGCTGGCCGTTTTCTCCGGATCGCGGTGGTACTCGAACGGCTCGATCTCCGAGCGACGAAACCACACTGTGCCGACAACTCCCGGCTCGACGATCTTGGCGTTCGCGTCGCGGACCTCGACGGCATTGCCCGCCGTCGCCTTGCCGACGCTGCCCGGACGCTCCAACCACTCCTTCGCGGTGATCGCGGTGCCGCCGCCTTCGGTGGCGGCGTAGTACTCGTCGATGACGGGTCCCCACCACTCGATCATCCGCCGCTTGACGTCGACTGGGCAGGGAGCCGCGCCGTGTAACACAAGTCGCAACGACGAAACGTCATACCGCGCTTTCACGGCATCGGGGAGCGACAGCAGGCGGTGGAACATGATCGGCACGAGATGCGTGTGCGTGATGCCGTACCGCTCGATCAGCTGGAGCGTTTCCTCGGGATCCCACCCATCCATCAACACGAGGCCGAGCCCGGCCGCGAGTGGCGCGGTGAGCGAGATGGTGAGCGGCGCGGCGTGATACAGCGGGCCGGTGACCAGCGACCGGTTCGTCTCACCGGCGTGAGGGGAGTTGCGCGAGTGCAGTCGATACGCCGCAGGCGCCTTGCCCAAATCGCGGCGAACGCCTTTCGGCCGTCCCGTCGTTCCGGATGTGTAGAGCATCGTCGAGCCTGGTTGAGGATCGTCGAGGTTGTCGTGGTCTTCGTTCGCGAGCTCGAGCTCATAGGACGAGAACCCGTCGATGTCTCCATCGAGTGCGACGAGGACGGGTGACCCCGTGATCAGCTTCGCCGCGCCGATCAACGTGTCGCCGAAGAAGGCGTCACCGATCAGAACTGCGGCGTCGCTGTCGTCGATGATGTAGGCGATCTCTTCGGCGGTGAGGTGCCAGTTGATCGGCGTGAACCGGTACCCGCCTCGCAACGCGGCTTCGTACGTCTCGATGAACTCGGGTCGATTCCGACAGACGAGGGCAACGGTGCTTCCGGGTTGGGCCCCGAGTCGCCGCAACGCCCGTACGAGCTGGTTCGTCCGCTCGTTGAGTTGGCGAAAGGTCCGTTCGCCGTACGGCGACGTGACCGCCATGCGGTCGGGCGCGGCAGCGGCATAAACGGCCGTGGCCATTCCCCGCTCGATGAGCTCGTCCCCCGTGAGCGTCACGGCGCCGCATGGTAGTGATCAGTCATGGCTGACGTCCCTGACGAAGTGGTGGTGTGGTGCCGGCAGTTCGCAACCGCGGCCGGAGTCGATCCACCGACCGATCAGGAGATCGACGATCTCCTCGCGCTGGCGGCCATCGCCGCGCATGCTTCTGCGCGGCAGGCGGCGCCCATCACGTGTTGGTTGGCCGCGTGCGGAGGGATGAGCCTGGCCGACGCGCTCAGCGCCGCTCAGACGCTTTCCGATTGATCAATCGAAAACGATTGACAGATCGGATTTCTCGTGCGACCTTCATCACCAGTGGCCACAGCGACGGGACGGCGCGAGACGAGACGCACGGAGACCCGGGCGCGCCTGCTCCAGGCCGCCCGTGAGCTGATCGGCGAGGGCGGCTTCGACGCCGTCACCATCGCCGACGTGACCGAGCGCGCCGAGGTCGGCTTCGGCACGTTCTACGGCTACTTCGAGACGAAGGACGCGCTCGTTCGGGCCGTGATCCTCGACGCCGTCGAACAGCTCGCGGAGGCGAACGACGCCCTGACGGCTGGTCTCGACGATCCCGCCGAGGTCATGGCGGTCGCCGTGCGGCACTCGCTCGGCATCGTGCACCGGGATCCCGTCTTCGCCGGCTTCATCGTGCAGGTGGCGTTGGTGGGCGACGACGACCTGTGGAATGCGTTGCGCCAACGCATGTTGCGCGACGTGAAGCGAGGAGTGCAGGCCGGCCGCTTCTCGGCGGAGCGCGTTGCGGTTGTCGGACACATGATCGGCGGTTCGGTGTTTGCCGTGTTGCGGGCGAAGCTGCACGGTGAGCTGGGCCGGACGGCCGATGCTCAGGTCGCGGCATCGGTACTCGTGCTTCTCGGACTGCCGGAAGACGAAGCGGTTGAGATCGCCAACAGGAGGCTGCCATGAGGATTGTCACATTCGCGACGGGCGACGGGTATCACGTCGGTGTCGTCGATGGGAACGCGGTCGCCGACGTCACCGCAGCCGACAGCCGACTCGGACCCGACCTCGGCGCGGTGCTCGCCGCCGGATTGCTCGACGAGGTCGCGGGTGCGGTCGCGAACTCGCCTCGTGTCGTGCTCGACGGCGTCACCCTGGCCGCACCCGTGCTGCGACCACCGAAGTTCCTCGCCATCGGGCTCAACTACGCCAAGCACGTCGCGGAGTCCGGGATGGATGCGCCGGCGTCTCAGCTGTGGTTCAACAAGCAGTCGACGTGCGCCATCGGAAGTGGCGCGCCCATCCATGTTCCCAAGGCGTCCGCGGTGGTCGACTATGAAGGCGAGCTGGCGTTCGTCATCGGCCGTCGCTGCCGTCACGTGCCCGCCTCACGAGCGGCCGAGGTGATCGCGGGCTACACGATCTGCAACGACGTGAGCGTTCGCGACTGGCAGGTGCGCAC
>JBEEGD010000364.1:0-2902 GCA_041166685.1 Acidimicrobiaceae bacterium
TGCGGCGTGAGCACTGCCGTCGGCTCGTCGAGAATGAGGATCTCCGCGCCGCGGTAGAGGGCTTTCAGGATCTCGACCCGTTGCTGCTGGCCGACGGTGATGTCGGCGACGAGCGCCGTGGGATCGACTGCAAGCCCGTACTGCTTCGCAAGCTCACGTACACGCTCCTCGGCGCCGCGTTCGTCGAGGAGCACGCCGTCCCGCACCGGCTCGTTACCGAGCACGATGTTCTCAGCAACCGTCATCACCGGAATCAGCATGAAGTGCTGGTGCACCATGCCGATGCCGGCTTCGATCGCGTCCTTCGCGGAGCCGAAGACGACAGGCTTCCCCTGCAGCAGAATCTGTCCCTCATCCGGCTTGTAGAGGCCGTAGAGGATGTTCATGAGCGTTGACTTGCCGGCGCCGTTCTCGCCGAGGAGGGCGTGCACCTCGCCCTTGAGCACGTCGAGGCCGACGTCGTCGTTGGCGACGATGCCGGGGAACCTCTTCGTGATCCCACGCATCTCGAGGACTGGCTCGTCGGTCACGCGGCCCCGATCCTAACCCGGTAAAGCCGAAGGGCGGGCATAAAGCCCGCCCTTCGTTCGTCTAACCGGTCGGTCGAGCTTACTTCGGGATCGCGACCGGAACCTTCAGCTTGCCGGAGATGATCTTCGCCTTGTAGCTGTTCATCAGCGTGATGTACGCCTTCGGCACTGAGGGATTGATCTTGCCGATTCCCATGCCGCCGTTCTTCAGATTGAAGACGAGGTCGGTCCCACCGGCGAACTTGCCCTCCGCCTCTTGCTTCGCAACGGCGATTACGCCGTTGTCGACCCGCTTGACACCGCTCGTAAGGACGCGCTTGCCGAGCTTGTACTGGTCGACGTCAACGCCGATGCCCCAGACGCCGGCATCGTCGGCCGCTTTGAGAACGCCGAGACCGCAGCCGCCCGCGACCTGGAAGAGCACCTTCGCGCCCTGCGAGATCTCGTTCGTGGCAACCGTCTTGCACTTGTCGGTCGCGACGAAGTCCTGCGAGTACTGCACGAGGACCTTCGTCCCCGGGACGGCCTTCTGGGCGCAGAACTTATAGCCCGCGATCCAGATGTCGACCGGGAAGATCTGCAAGCCGCCGACAGCGCCAATCGTGTCGCCGCCCATCTTCTCCGCCATCTTCGCCGCGAGCACGCCCACGAGACAGCCGGACTCATTCGCGTTGTAGGTCAGACCCTCGACGTTCTTGTAGAGGATCTTGCCCTTCTTGGTCGAGAACGGCGGAATATGCACCGTGTAATCGGTGATCGCGAAGTGCACGTTCGGGTACTGCTTCGCGTATGTGGCCTCGGCGCCGGCGAGCAGGAAGCCCGCTGCGATGACGAGCTTCGCGCCCTTGCGGATCGCGTTGTTGAAGTTCGGCGAGTAGTCACTCGTCGAGTTCGACTGCAGACTGATCGTGGTGATCCCGAGCTTCGCCTTCGCCTTGTTCAGGCCGGCGAGCTGGTTCTGGTTGAACCCGCGATCGTTGAACTTGCCGATGTCGCTGATGAGCGCGACCGTGGTGCCTGCCGTCGGCCTCGCGTTACTGCTCCCGGCGGTGCCGAGCGCCGCAGCGACGACGCAGATCGTGACGACGGCAATGACCGCCGCCCAGCGTGGAATCCTCAAAATGTGTCCCTCCTGTTACAGAAAAAGTCGACCGGTCTCGGTCCCCTGCGCTACAGACGCCGATCCTAGTCTCTTGTTAGGCATACCTGCTAGAGAGCGGCGTTCCAGAGCGCGAGGCCCTGGACTTCGCGCCGTTCGGCCGTCGCAAGCTCGACGAGCTCATCGAGCGTTTCGCGCGAGCGTTTGACGCGCCAACCAAGCGCTCCGCCGAGATCCGCCGCGGATACGTCTCTCGACGAAGCCAGGACAGCGGCCGCGAGCTCGCGCCGCGCCTCGTCCTCCGGCGGCTGCCTCGAGACATCCCAGCGCCGGGCGAGCACGTCGACTGCGATGGCGTTCCACCCCTGTTTCTGCTCGACGACGCCGGCGTTCGTGAGCACAAGCGCGCGCTGAAGCACGACGACCGCGGCGTCGACTTGCTTCTTGTCGGCCCCGATGAGCGCGCGGAGCTCGGGCCCCGTAGACGGACCCTCGGCGAGCGCCGCCTCGGCGACCTCGAGCTGCGCCGGCGTGAAGTCGCCCTCGCGAAAGTCGTGCGGACGCCCGCTTCGGCCGGTCAATGCGTAGAGCGCCGGCAGGATCCGCGGAGCAATCAATGCGCTCCAACGGCCGAGGTGCTTGCCGACGCACGCGAGGTCGCGCTCCGGCAGCTCGTCCTTCCACGCCCAGCACTTCGCCATCTCCGGGGTGAACACATGTCGGCCGGTGTCGTCCACCGTCGCCCAGTCCACCTCGCGCGAACCGGAGATCGCCTCCCAGAGCGACGGCAGTACGAGTTCCGACCCCGGCAGCAGCGCAGCGACACCGACGTGGTCGATCCAAATGGCCGCGCCGCGGACCGACTTAATCGGGCGCTGCGTACTGGTGGATCTGCGTTTCGTCGATGAGGACGCGGCGCGGCTTCGAGCCTTCATAGCCACTGATGATGCCTCGTCGCTCGAGCATGTCCACGAGCCGGCCGGCGCGGGTGTACCCGACGCGGAGGCGCCGCTGGAGGAGCGACACTGATGCCGTCTGCGTTTGCACAACGATCTCGATCGCCTTGTCGAGCAGCGGATCCTCGTCCGGGTCAAACTCGTCGACCTCGTCCCCGTCCGCCTCCGTCGCGAAGACCTCCGGCAGTTCGAGGTAGCCCTCGTCGAGCTCCTGCTCCCTCTGTTTTGTCTGCTCGACCACGAGTGCAATCTCTTCCTCCGACACGTATGCGCCCTGCACGCGTTGCAGGCGCGATGTGCCGAGCGGCTTGAAGAGC
>JBEEGD010000365.1:0-14536 GCA_041166685.1 Acidimicrobiaceae bacterium
CCTTATTGCCTCGAGTTTGAAGCTGGCATGCTGGGCGACGTCATGCACGAGGAACTGGGGTTCTACACGCTCGCCGGCGCGCCGGAGTCACCACGCGAGCTGCTCGACGAGATCCGCCAAGCCGAAGAGATGGGCCTTGGGTGGGCGTTCATCTCGGAGCGCTTCAACATCAAGGAAGCGGCGACGCTTTCGGGTGCGGCCGCGGCCGTCTCGACGCGTATTCAGATCGCGACGGCGGCCACCAACCACAACACCCGCCACCCGATCGTGACCGCGTCGTACGCGACCACGATGCACCGACTCACCGGCGGACGCTTCACGCTGGGCCTCGGGCGCGGCATCGATCCGCTGGTCAAGGCATTGGGTCTCACGCCGGTCACCACCGCGCAGCTCGAGGACTTCGTCGGCATCATGCGCCGGCTGTGGCACGGCGAGTTCGTCATCGGACACCACGGCCCCGCCGGAAAGTACCCCGTGCTGTTCTTGGACCCGACGTTCGACGAGGACATCAAGGTCGGGTTGACGGCGTTCGGGCCGAACTCCCTCGCGCTGGGCGGACGGGCCTTCGACGTGGTCGTGCTGCACACGTTCTTCACCGACGAGACGCTGGCGCGCGCCGTTCGCACGGTGAAGGACGCTGCCGAGAAGGCCGGACGCGACCCCACTTCCGTGAAGGTGTGGTCGGTACTCGCAACCATCGGCGATCACATTCCCGAACCCATCCGCTTGAAGAAGACGGTCGGCCGGCTCGCGACCTACCTCCAGGCGTACGGCGATCTCCTGGTCACCACGAACAACTGGGACGCGTCGGTGCTCGAGCGCTTTCGGGCCGACGCGCTCGTCAGCAGCTTCCCCGGCGCGCTCGACGACAAGGCCACAACCGAACAGCTCGAGCACGTCGCCACGCTGATCCCCGACGAATGGCTCGCGCCGGCGGCGACGGGGTCGCCCGGGCAATGCGTCGACACCATCCGTCGCCAATTCGATCTCGGCGCCGACGGTGTCATCCTCCACGGAGTCGCGCCGGCCGACTTGGTCCCGGTCGTCGCCGAGTATGCGCGCACTTCCTAGCGACCCTCGTACACCGGTGCTCGTCGGCGTTGGCACGGCGCTCGCCGATGCCGAAGCGGTCGAGCTCATGGTGCTCGCGGCCGAGGCCGCGGGCGCGGACGCGGATGCGCCCGCTCTGCTGCGTGCCGCGCAACGCATCGCGGTTCCGAGGGGGACGTGGTCGTACACGGACCCAGGGCGCATCGTGGCCGAGCGGATCGGCGCGGCGGCCGCGCGCACCCATCTCGTCGACCTCGGCATTCCTCAACAGACCCTCATCAACGAGGCGCTGTCGGCCATCCTTCGCGGCGACCTCGATGTCGTCCTCGTCGTCGGTGCCGAGGCCAAAGCGCGCGCCGCGCGCGCTGCAAAGAGAAGCACGGCCGCGAACGCGGCGGGCATCGTGAACATCGTCCGTCGCACCGCGCCAGAGCCGGGCGGGGCGCCGGAGATCGACCAGGGCGGCGCGGTGCCTGACGTCCACCAAGTGCCCGAGGGCGAGATCATCGCCTGGCCGGAGATCGAAGCCGGCCTGATCGCGCCCGTCGAGCAGTACGCATTGATCGAGTCCGCGCTACGCGCCGCCGAGCGCACGCCGGTCATGCAGCATCGACGCGACGTCGCGGAGCTGTGGGCACGGTTCAACGGGGTCGCGCAGACGAATCCGGAGGCCGCGTTTCCCGCGCCGATGAACGCGGCCGCCATTGCAGATCTCGGCCCGTCGCACCGACCTCTCGCATTTCCGTACGGGAAGTGGCACGCGAGCCAGTGGACCGTCGACCAAGGCGCCGCCCTCCTGCTGTGCTCGGTGGAAGCGGCCGAGCGGTTCGGCGTGCCTCGAGATCGCTGGGTGTTCCCCGTCGTAGGCGTGGAATCGAGCCACGCGCTGCCGCTCACGAAACGGCGGACGCTGCACGAGTGGCCCGCGATGCGCGTGCTCGGCCGGACCGCCGTCGAGCGGATCGGCCGCCCGCTCGCGGACTGTGAGCACGCCGAGGTCTACTCGTGCTTTCCGGCGGCCGTGCGAGTGCAGCAACGCGAGCTCGGCTTGCCCGTCGATGGCGCGCCGACGATCACGGGGGGCATGACGTTCGCGGGTGGTCCGTTCAACAGCTTCGTGCTCCATGCGACGGCGGCGATGGCCCGGCGCCTGCGCGAGCAGCCGGGCCTCGGCCTCGTGACGACCGTGAGCGGACTGCTCACAAAGCCGGGGTTGGCGGTCTGGGCGAGCACGCCCGACGGGCGCGCTCCGCGCGTCGGCGATCTGAAGTCCGAAGCCGAAGAGGCGACGGACACCGTCGACGTGGTGAGCAACCACGACAGCCAGGCGACGCTGGCGGCGTGCACCGTGACCTACGAGGGCAGCGATCCCAAGGAGTTGATCGCGATCCTCGATACCGAGGACCAACGCCGAGTGATCGCCAAGAGCGCCGAACCGTCGCTGATCGCGGACGCGACCACGACCGAACTCGTCGGCACGACGTTCACGATCGAGGGCAACCTCATCATTGACCGTTCGTCGAGAAGTGCTGATAGTCGTGGTAGCTCGCGCCCCAGCCCCAGCCAACGGAACGGAACGCCTTGACGATGACGCTTCCGGGCACGGCCATGCCCGGGCGAACGTCGCTGCGATCGGTGTAGGCCGCACCCCTCGACGGGATCACGCGGTCGCCTTCGATGTAGGGGTTCTCGATCGGGTTGATGTCGATGGCGCGGCCGTAGGCGTGCATCGACCACGACGGGTTGCCACTGCTGTTGACCGCGTTCCGACAGGAGAATCCTGTGGAGTTGTCGTCGGGGGTCTCGAAGTCGTCGTACTCGGTCTGCGTGAAGATCGGCTTCAACTTGCGGATCGGAAAGCGCGCTGCGTGCATCTGGCGGAACGCCTCGACCACGTTGTCCGCGACATCGGCGTTCACGACGACCTTCCCGGTGTGCTCCGCATCGTCGAAGCCGACGAACGCGACGGTGAGCATCCGCAGGTTCGCGGGATCGACCGGACACCCCTCGTGCCACGACGCCCCGAGATCCGCGGCGGTCACGTGGTCGATGCTGAAGGCGTACGGCTCGGCCGCGGATGTCGGGACTGCAGCAGTGGTCGAGGACGCCGGAGTCGTGGTCACAACCACCGTCGTAGAGGTGGAGGTCGTGGTCGACACGGTGGTCGAGGTTGTCGTCGTGGATGAGCTGGTCGTTGTCGGCGAACTGGTTGATCGCCCGCCACCACAGGCAACCAACGCCAAGGCAGCGGCGGCCGCCGCGACTCTTCTCACCCGTCCATGGTGTCCACACCACGACGGCCCGTGCACACTCTGGCCCGGTGCGGCACGATTGGGCGATGGCGGTTGAGTTGAAGGATGCCGCGCAGCGCGAGGTTGATCTCGCGACGGATGCGCTGATCGAGTTGAGTCATCTCGTCCACGCCCATCCCGAATTGAATTTCGAGGAAGAGCAGTCCGCGGCGTTCGTCGCCGGTGCACTGGATGCGGGAGGGCTGTCGGTCGAGACCGGAGTCTGCGACCTGCCGACGGCGTTCGTGGCGACCGCCGGCTCGGGTCCCCTCACGCTCGCGATCTGCGCCGAGTACGACGCGCTTCCGGGCATCGGTCACGCCTGCGGCCACAACATCATCGCCGCCGCCGCGGTGGGCGCCGGGCTGGCGCTGGCACCGATCGCCGACGACCTCGGCATCACGGTGAAGGTGATCGGCACCCCCGCAGAAGAGGGAGGCGGCGGGAAGATCCTGATGCTCGAGCGCGGAGCCTTCGACGGCGTCCATGCCGCGATGATGGTGCACCCGGGGCCGTTCGCGTTCGACACGGTCGAGGCGACGACGCTCGCGGTCGCGCATCTCGATGTCCGCTACCACGGCAAGAGCGCGCACGCATCCGGCTTCCCGCAAGCGGGCGTGAACGCCGCCGACGCCATCACCGTCGCCCAAGTGGCCATCGGGCTTCTGCGCCAACACATCGCGCAGAGCGATCGCATCCACGGCATCGTCACCGATGGAGGCGACGCCCCGAACGTGGTGCCAGAGCACGCGGCGGGGACTTGGTATGTGCGGGCCAAGACGCTCGAACGCCTCGCCAAGCTCGAACCGCGCGTGCATGCGTGCTTCCAAGCAGGCGCGCTCGCGACCGGCTGCACGCTCGACGTCACCTCCAAGAGCAAGCCGTACTCCGAGTTCCGCCACGACGACGCGCTCGGCAGCCTCTACACCGCCAACGCGGAGGCGCTCGGGCGAGAGTGCCGCGACGTGCCCCGGGCCGTCCGCGAGCGTTATGCGGGTTCGACCGACATGGCCAACGTGTCGCTTGCGCTCCCGGTCATCCACCCGAATCTCGGTCTCGACTGTCTGCCGGCCGGCAACCACCAACCCGAGTTCACGGGCCAGTGCATCACTGGCACCGCCGACAAGGCCGTCCGCGACGGTGCGCTGGCGATGGCCTGGACGTGCATCGACGCCGCGACCTCCGCCACCGAACGAGAGCGCCTGCTGGCCTAGTCGACGATGCCGGACCGACACGAGCAGCATCGTTTCTACCGCGAGCTGGCCGTCTGGTGGCCGTTGATCTCCGCGCCGGAGGACTACGCGGAGGAAGCCGCATTCGCCGCGACGGTGATCACGTCAGCCTCCATCCCGGTCCACGACGTGCTCGAGCTCGGCAGCGGTGGCGGCAACAACGCGTCCCACCTCAAGGCGAGCTTCGCGATGACGCTCGTCGATCTCTCCGAAGAGATGCTCGCCGTGTCGCGACGACTCAACCCGGAATGTGAGCACCGCCGTGGCGACATGCGCGAGGTGCGGCTCGACCGCACCTTTGATGCGGTGTTCGTCCATGATGCCGTCGCCTACATGGTCACCGAGGCCGACCTTCGACAAGCCATCGAGACCGCGTTCGCGCACTGCCGTCCGGGCGGCGTTGCCGTGTTCGTGCCCGATGAAACGAAGGAGATCTTCGAGGAGTCAACCGGTCATGGCGGGCACGACGGTGCCGATGGTCGAGCGGCTCGCTACCTGGAGTGGACATGGGACCCGGATCCCGAGGACACCTCCACCCTGACCGAGTACGCGTTCCTCCTCCGCGAAGCCAACGGGTCGATCGAGGTTGTCCACGAGACGCATCCAACGGGCCTCTTCAGTCGTGACGTCTGGCTTCGACTCCTGGCCGGCGCCGGCTTCGGTCCCGAGGCGATCACGGAGGTGACATCGGACGATCGGACGCCGCGCGAGCTCTTCGTGGGCCATCGGCCCGCCCGCTGACGCTGCCCGTCCACGCGAACGCGCTATGCAGCTTCCACAACGAAGCGTCGATCCAACGGTATGGAGCCGGATCGGACGTCGTCACAACGCCGCGCCAGGCGGTCGGGCGTTGGCGTCACGACCCGGCTCGTCGCGCTGGTCATGCTGCCGCTGACGGCGATGTGTGTGCTGGCCGGTTCGGTCGTTTTCTCCCACCGCTCGTTGGCTGCACAGGCGGTCGCCGTTGATGAAGGGGTCAGCGGGCTCGGCAACCTGATCGCCTTACGGGACGCGTTCAACGACCAGAAGGCGCTGGCGTCATTCGACGTTCGCTTCGTGGAACTCGGCGTGACCAACGCCGACGCCTCAAGATTCCTCGGAGTCGATCTCACCGCGGCGATGAGACAGGCCCGGGATCAGGCCAATCGGGCCAGCATCGCCCTTGGCATCGCCAACCCCGTGGGCGCGGGCGATGTCCAGACGCTGTACTCCGCCATGGATGCGGGCGCCATCAGTCCAACACAGGCGCTCGAACGGCTCACCGGCTTCTCCGAGACGATCGACGGCCGCCTGACTCGCGGGCTCGACCAACTCGATGTCGAGGCCCATGAGCCGAGGCTCGTCGCGGCGTTGAGGTCGCTTCGAACCGCGACGGCGTTGGTTCTGGACGCCACGGAGCAGGGCATCGACTTGAGTGAAGTGTGGTACCCGTCCCACACCGAATCTCCACAAGCGGCCGCGGCCGCGCTCGCTCGGTTCGGCGAAGAAAGCGCCGAGTACCAGACGTCGGCCGATCGACTCCACGAATTGGGGGTCAAGAAGGTCGTGACAAGCCTCGAGGTCGTCGAGGCAGACCCCCAAGTGCACGTCTTCGATGACGCTGTCGCCGCCACCCTGCTCGGCACGCCGCTCGCCGAAGCAGGTGCTGTCGTCGACACCGCCAAGGTCGCAGCCACGTTCCGGGGCTACCTCTGGCGCGACAGGCTGCTCGACAACCTCCTTGACACTGCGATCTTCTCGGTCAGCGATGAAGCTCGCCAGTTGGCCGCCACCGAACGGTCCGGATTCGTGACGTGGACTCTGGGTGCCTCTGCTCTCGCTCTGGTTTCGATCGGCATCGCGCTCTGGCTCGCTCGTTCGATCTCCCGGCCGCTGAAAGAGCTGGCCGGCTACGCCCAAGCCGTCAACGAAGGCGAGCTCGAGACCCAGCCGTCGCGTGGCCGCGACCACGGGCCTCGCGAAACGCGAGTGGCGTTCGGCGTCTTCGCCGACCTTGTCGCGAACCTGCAACTGCTCGACGCCAAAGCCAACGCGCTCGCCCACTGCGATTTCGATGATCCCGTCCTGAGCCAGCGTCTCCCCGGCCGCCTCGGCCGGTCGTTGGAAAGCTCAGTGGCCGTGCTCTCCGGTTCGATCGTCGAACGCGACCAACTGCAAACGCACCTCGCCTACGAGGCGACCCACGACTCGCTGACGCGCATCGCCAACCGGCCCTCGGCCATCACCGCGATTCAGGCCGCCATGCATCGCGCCGCCCGAACCGGAGCCACCATCGCGCTGCTGTTCGTCGATCTCAACGACTTCAAGGCGATCAACGACAGTCACGGTCACGAAGTGGGAGACGAGGTACTGCGACACGTCGCCGCCCGCATGGAGATCGGCCTGCGCGCCGGTGACGTCGCGGCACGCCTCGGAGGCGACGAGTTCGTCATCGTCGCCGAAGGAGTTGCCGGCGTCGCCGACGCCACCGACCTTGCTCGGCGCATGATCGACGCCATCAGCCAGCCAATGGACATCGGCTCGACGCGGATCTGCATCGGCGCCGCCGTCGGCATCGCACTCACCCTCGACGGACCCGAGGAACCTCTCCGGTTGCTGGCTCGCGCCGACGCGGCGATGTACCGAGCCAAGTTCCACGATCGGTCAGCCATCGAGATCTTCGACGCGGACTTGCAGCAGCAGATGATCGAGCGCGAAGACGTCGAGACGGCGCTCACCGCGGCGCTGGCCGATCCGGCCGGAGGCGGGCTCCAGTTGCACTACCAGCCCGTGCTCGACGCCGCCTCAGGTGCGCTGGTAGGCGCCGAAGCCCTCATCCGCTGGGACCGACCAGGGCACGGGCTACTTGCTCCCGACTCGTTCATCCCGATCGCCGAGGCGACGGCACTCATCATCGATCTCGACTGTTGGGTGCTCAGGGAGGCAACGCGTCAAGTGGTCGCGTGGTCGAGCGACGCCGAACTCGCAGAGGTGCCAGTCGCCGTCAACATCTCCGGTCGGCACCTGCTCAGCCGTCGACTCCCCGATCACATCCGCGCGGCGCTCGATCAGTCGGGCATCGATGCTCAGCGGCTCACCATCGAGATCACGGAAACCGTCCTGCTCACCGACCTCGTCGCCGCCGCCTCGGAGCTCGACACGGTGCGTGCGCTCGGTGTCAAGGTCGCCATCGACGACTTCGGCACTGGGTACACCTCGCTGGCCCACCTTCAACAGCTACCGATCGACACCATCAAGATCGATCGATCGTTCATCAGCCAGCTCAACGTGCGCCGCGGCAGTTCGCTCGTGCGCATGGTCACGGACCTCGGCCACGCCATCGACATCAACATCGTCGCCGAAGGCGTCGAAACGAGCGAAGAGCAGGCCGCGCTGCAAACGATGGGCGCCGACCAACTCCAGGGCTTCCTCCTCAGCCGGCCCCTCAAACCCGCCGCACTTTCCGCGTGGGCGCGTGCGCGCGCTGCGGTTGTCCCTTTGGGCTGAGCTAGCGCCCTTCCTGCGTCGCGGCGATCTTCCTCGCGAGGGCGAGCATGCCGATCTCATCAGCGGTCGCACCGGCGCGAGCGATCAACTCGCCGGCCGTCACCCGGTCACCCGGGCGTCCTCGGCGCAGCAGAAGCGCGGCATACTCGTGTTGGGTGTGGGCGAGCCATGGTCGACCGCCCATGCGCGTGTCGAGTTCGAGGGCAGCACGGAAGTGATCCTCGGCGTCGTCGTGACGGCCAATCGTCGCGGCCAGAAGTCCGAGGTAGCGATCGGCGGCACCCGCACACACCGCCGTCACCGGACCGTACTGCTGGAGCACTGCCTTGCCTCGGTGTGCAGTGAGCTGCGGGTACAGCAATGCCGCCCGCTCGGCGTCGCCGAGTCGGGCGCACACCTCGGTCACGAGCCAGATCGAGTAGTCACCGCGCGCGATCACCGGCACCAGACCCGCAAAGTCGTTCTCCGCCCAGCGATCGAGCTCGGCGGCCGCCTCGGCTTCGCGATTCAGATCAGCGAGGATCGCCCCGAGGCCGACGTGCAGGGCGAGGGCGTTGGGATACGCCGCCTTGATCCCCCGTGCCCCCTCCTCCAGTTCCGCGCTCCGTCCCTGCTCGCGACGGATCGCGAAGTTCTGGATGGCGTAGATCACGAACGCGAAGTTCGCGCCTCGTCCGCCCGAACCAACCGCCCTGCTCCATTCCGCCATCGAGTCGCGAGCAGCACGCTCCGCCTCGTCGAGTTGGCCGCCGAGCAGAAGCCGCGTTGCGCGCAGCGTCCTGATGACCCCACGACCCATCGGAGTGGCCGCGAACGCCTCGCTCGAAAGGTGTTCGATCTCGGTGTCCGACGCCTCGACATCCCCCCGCTCGAGCAGACCGGCGAATCGAAGTGTGTGACCGTCGGCTCGCCAGATCGAGCTGGACCCCTCCGTCAATCGCAGCAACTCGTCGCCGGTCTCGAGAAGATCACGATCTCCCTGGGTCCAGAACAGGATGAACGCTTTCGCTTCCGGATCGATCACGGTCATCTCCAGCGCCTGCCTTCGCACGACAGCGGCCTGCTCGCGGTCGGTGAACACGAGGCACAGCGACAGCGCAGCCAGCGCCATCGCTCGCCAGTCGGAGTCGCCCGGTGGTAGCGCGTCCAGCGCCTCTTTCAGCCGAGCCGGTTCATTTCCGGGCCCGCTCGCGGGGTCGAATGCGAATCCGGCGAGCACCACGCGAGCCAGCAGCTCTCCGTCGCCCACCCGTCGGGCCATGTCAAGAGCGCGATCGGCCGTCGCGAGCGAGAGCTCCCAGTCCACCACCTCCTGGGCCTTGACCAGCCCGAGGAGTGCCTCGCACTGTCGCCGCTCGTCGGGGACGGGCAAGAGCTCTGCCGCCTGGAGCGCCAGCTCGTACAGACGGGCGGCCTCCTCGAACGCCGCCGTCGCCAACGCCTGGTCGCCGGCCCGCTTGGCGTAGTCCACCGCTTTGTCGGCGTCGCCGCCCTCGGCGGCTTCGAAGAAGTGGTACGCGAGCACGGACGCGAGGCGATCGGAGTTTGCGTGCAGCTCCTCGAGCACGTGCGCCACGCGCCGGTGGAGACGGACGCGGCGGCTGGTGGCCAGCTCGCCGTAGAGCGTTTCGCGGACGAGCGCGTGCGAGAAGGTGTACGAGTCGAGCGCGCCGACCTCTTCGACGACGTGCGCGGCCATCGCCTCTTCGAGTGCGTCGAGCACGACGTCTTCGTCGACATCGCTGACTTTGACGAGCACGGGCAGGGTGAAATCGCGTCCCACCACCGACGCTACGCGGAGCATCCGGTTGCACTGCTCGCTGAGACGCGACAGACGGCGCCCGAGCACGTCTTTCACGCCCTGGGGAATGCCGAGCCGGTCGATGCGGAAGTCGGCTCTCGCCATGGCGCCGGTCTCCGCCAGGTGCCGGCAGACTTCCTCGACGAAGAACGGGTTGCCTTCCGTCTCTCGGAAAACGGCCTGGCTGACTCCCGCAGGAGCCTCTGCACCCTCCACCCAGGTGTGCACGAGCGTGTGCACGCCGGCTTCGTCGAGCCCGACGAGCGCCACGCGTTCGACCTCCTTCTCTCGGCGTAGATCGGCAAGCACCTGGGACAACGGATGGGTGCGGCCCAGCTCGGTTTCGCGGTAGGTACCGAGAACCAGCAACTGGCGCGTCCCCGATCGGCGGGTGAGGTGCTTCAGCAGCTGCAGGGTCGGCCGGTCGGCCCAGTGGAGATCATCGAGCACGATGAGCAGCGGCGCGTCGATGGCCGCCTCGTCGAGCAGCGAGCTGACGGCCTCGTAGAAGAGG
Organism: Acidimicrobiaceae bacterium; assembly: GCA_041166685.1. Lineage (GTDB taxonomy): Bacteria > Actinomycetota > Acidimicrobiia > Acidimicrobiales > JACDCH01 > DASUCS01. The sequence continues at coordinate 10,375 of JBEEGD010000365.1, forward strand.
TAGCGCTCGGGGTCCTCCCCTCCGAGCGACTGCGTCGGCAACGGGGCGCGCGACACGCGTTCGGCGGTCAGCCCGGCGCGTCGGCGGAGCTCGTCGAGCGGGGTCGGCCCTAGGTACGGACGGAGGGCCTCCACGAACGGCTGATACGGAAGCGGCGTCTCCTCGTCGCAACGTCCGTACAAGACCACCGCTCCGTCGCGGTGCAGCTCGCCCGCCAGCTCACCGGCCAACCGGGTCTTGCCGATGCCCGGCTCACCGCTGATCATCACGAGCGCCACACCGGTCTCGGCCGCTTGATGCCACACCTTGCGCAGCCGCGCGCGCTCGTCCTCGCGTCCGACGAACGCGGTCCGCTCACCAGTTGTCAGCGCGGCGGGGACCGACCTCTCGGCACCCGCCGGCTCCCATGCGACCTCGCAGGCCGCGACCGGCTCCGCCAGTCCTTTCAGTTCGAGTGAGCCGAGCGGGCGGAACAGATGCCCACCACGCGTGCCCGCCAAGCTACGCACGACATCAGACGCAATGATCTGTCCACCCTCGGCGGAATCGCACAGCCGCTTGGCGATGACCACAGGGGTGCCGAAGTAGTCGTCCTCGTCACGGATCGGTTCGCCGGCGTGCAGCCCGACGCGGAGCCCGAGAGGGACCGAGTCGTCTCGCTGGCTCTGGCGATGCACGGCCTGCTGCATCGCGACCGCGCACGCCAGGGCATCGACCGCGCTCGGGAACACGACCATCAATCCGTCACCGAGGTTCTTGACCTCGTGCCCGTCACGACCGGCCACCGCGCTGCGCAGCACTCGGAGGTGCGTACGGCGAATGGGCTCAGCGGCGTCGTCGCCGACCCGGTCCAGAAGCGCGGTCGAGCCGACGATGTCAGTGAAGAGGAGGGTGACCGTCCCCGAGGCCGCCACCGGATCATCTTCGCGCCCCGGAGCCCCTGAACCTGAGCCCGGAGCTCAGGGGATACGGCGTCTGCTTCTAATCGGCGAACACGTCACGGCTGTGTTGCACAAAGAACGTGTGGTCGTTGCCCTTGTTCGGGTCTTCCGCGTTGTACTTCGGGCTCGTTGGTGATCCGTTCGGAAGGTGCTCTTCGGAGTAGATCGCACCTACAGGACAGACATCGGGCTGATAGCACGCGGTGCACGAGGTGCACTCGTCGAGGTTCACGTACAAGATGCTGTCGCCGAAGATTCCGATCGCTTCGGGGTTCGGCGCGTGCACGGTTTCGATGGTTCCGCTCCCCGCGACCTCCTCGGAGAACAGCACGTTCTTTTGCGGATCGAACTCATAGATGCACTGCACAGGGCACACATCGACGCACGCTCGATCCTTCACGTCGATGCACGCCTCGGTGATGATCGCGAGACCGGCCACGGTCCGATGCTATGTCGTACCCGTGCGGACCTCTTCTTCGTGCAGCAGCTCTCATCGGCCGACGCGATGAGATCCGAATCAGCTGTACATCAACGAGCCCGGCGTGGTGAGCAGCTCACCCGTCTCGAGCCACGTCTTCAGGCCGGAGAGAATCATCGGCCAGCCGCCATAGATCTCGTCGTTCGCACCTTCGCGCATCTCGTCGTGGGTCACGGTCAGGCGGCAGGAGTCGCCGATCGGTTCGATCTGCCACGTGACCCTCGAGGTGCCCTCACTCTTCACGTCTTCGCTCCAGAGGAACCGCGCACTCTGGACCAGCCGGCGCGGAGGATCGACCTCGAGGTTCTCTCCTTCGCCAAGTGCCACCGTGCCGTCCATCGCGCTCATCTCGAAGCGCGAGCCGGGCGTCCAGTCCGAGCTGACGCGGGCGCCGAAGTTGTACTTGCTCCGGATCTCCGGGTCGGTGATCGCCTCCCAGAGGCGCTCCGGGGTGGTGCGGATGTAGATCTCGAAAACCTTCTCCATCGGACTCTCCAGTTCGTGCTTGAGGCCGCTGAGCGCAGCGGCCCAGGGCTCGGCGTACTTGCTCACCCATCGGTCGTGGACGAGGCGGATCGGGACCGGGTTCAGGAAGTGGAGTTTCTCCCGGCCTCGTCGCTTGGTGACCACCAGGCCCGCGTCCTCGAGTTGCTTGAGGTGCTTCATCACGCCGAAGCGCGACATCTCGAAGCGCTCAACCAGCGCACCCAGCGTCTGCCCGTCCTCCCGAAACAACTCGTCGAGCAGGCTCCGCCTCGTCGGATCGGCGAGTGCCTTGAACACTTCGTCCACGCCGGCAGAATAGGTGACCTATTAGTCACATGTCAAGCGACCGTCGTCGCTCACGGGTGTGAAGGGGCGGGTGGCGCGTCGTGCAATTCGTCCCAGCGGCGCAGCTCGACCGCAGCCTCTGATGCTGCGTACTGCGACGAGTCACTGCTGGTAGCCCTCGACGGTGCGCTCGGGTCGCACGCTGGCGTCATCCGGGTCCTGCCCTGCGTCTCGGCGGGCGCGTCGCTGCCGAAGGAGATCCCAGCACTGGTCGAGCGCGACCTCGATCGCCTTCAAGCGCTCGACCTCGTCGTCGGACGGAGCCGCTCCCGCATGAGACCGCTCGAGCGCATGCTCGTCCTCGACCAGCTGGCTGATCCTGTGCACGATCTCGACCTCATCCATTCGAGCTCCTCTCCGCTCTGGCTGATGGCCCGATGGCCTTTCGGCCGGCAGTCTGGCGGACGCGTCCGCCGAATCCGACGTTGTACGTCGCCGGTGGATTGAAGCGCCGCTTTACTACCGTGGCCCTGTGAGCAGCCCGCGGGTGCCCGGTGGAGTGGTGCACAAACTCCCAGGAGACCTGCGCAAGGCGCTGATCGCCAGCCCCACGACACTCGATGCGTGGAAGGACATCACGCCGCTGGCCCGCAACGAGTTCATCTGCTGGGTCGAGGATGCCAAGCAGGAGATGACCCGAGAACGCCGCATTCGCCGGACCCGTGAGGAACTGGAGGAAGGCCAGCGTCGGCCCTGCTGCTGGCCAGGATGCAAGCACCGCGAGCGCACCGGCAGATAGCAGTCGGCTGGGTCAGGCCCTGTCGTCCGACAGATCATCCCGTGTCGAGTTCCACCCGTTGACGGATCGCAGGCATGGGCGGAAACTGGAAGTACTCGAACTGGGGCAAAAGGGGCGGCGGCATGCGGATCGATCGGATCCTCGCAGGACGGGCGGCGGAGGCCGACAGCACTGCCTGTCACCATCGGACGCTGTTGTCGAGGCGCAGGTTCATGCAGTCGGCTGCCGGAGCCGCAGTGTTGGGCGCTGCCGCGACCAAGGGCCTTCTCTCGGCCGACCTCGCCGGCGCCGCCCCTGGGATCGGCCAAGTACTGCCGATCCCGACGACACTCGAGCTCTTCCCCGGCCACCACTTCCATCTACAGGCGCCGCCGTTCACCGGCGAGGACAGCGATCCCGCGACCGTCACCAACTTCGAGGGGACGTCGGGCCTGGCGTACATCAGCGGCTCGTGCGTTCGGGTCGATCGCAAGACGGGCGAGTCACGAACGCTTCCCTTCTCGTTCAACGACATGCGTTTCATGCAGGGTGTGTTCCGCGGCAGAGATGGCCACGCGAGAAACGCGACGTTCGCCTTCACGTGAATTGACGTCTACGACCCCAGTTCGGGGGGCGAGCAGATCCACGATTTCAACCCTGGTATCGAGCAGAGCGGACTCTTCTGGACGGGCGTCGTGCCGCACGAGAGCGTCTCGGTCGACCTCGACGCCGGTACGGCGGTCCTTCAGGTCGGCGATCTCCACATGAAGGATTACTTCACGCTCGAGAACGCAGTCCTCGAGAACGGTCGACGGCCCCGACCCGCCACTGTTTCGTACGTGGTGCGGTGGACCGCAAAGGGCGTGCCGAGCGCGTTCGACAATCCTGATCAGCACTTCCGCGGAACATTCCGGAGTGCCTCGGCGCAGATGGAATGGACTGCGCAGACGCCCGACTACGACTTCCGGTCGTCACCGCTGGCCACGTCGACAACCGATGGGGCGCAGCTTGGTCACGAGAGCAACGGGTCGTTCTACTAGAGGCCGTTCACCGCCGGAACGCTGCCACCGCGATGTCGTCGAAGCGTTGACGGAGCATGACGCAGTGTCACTCGAGGGGTCTTGCGGTCACCGTCGACGGTGTCGTGGATCGCTGCCAACCTCATGTACTGAGCGCGCTCGGAGGAACTCGAAT
>JBEEGD010000366.1:0-5253 GCA_041166685.1 Acidimicrobiaceae bacterium
ATTCTTTGCTGGTGGCCGAGGCGGTTGTGCGGGACCGGGTTCTCGCAGCGTTCCGTTGGGTCGACGGTCACGCGGACGTGTGGAGGCTGTTCGACGACGGTGACGTGCTCGCTGCGGTCGTGGAGCACCTGGCAGGCGTGGCCGCAAGCGCCTCCGCGACGAAGGTCGCCGGCATCGAGTCGCGCGGCTTCATTCTCGGTGGCGCCGTGGCCGTCAGAGCGGGCATCGGGTTCGTTCCCGTCCGCAAGGAAGCCGGCTTGTTCCCCGGACCGAAGATCATCGGACGCGCCACCGCTGACTACCGTGGCATCGAGCATCTCCTCCGACTCCAGCAGCAGTCGGTCTCAGATCGGGATCATGTGCTGCTCGTGGATGATTGGGCGGAGCTCGGCAGCCAGGCCCTCGCAGCGAGGCGACTGATCGAGCAGGCCGGCGCGACCTGGGCGGGCGCAGCGTTGATCGTGGATCAGCTCGAACCGTCGCGACGCGCGGAACTCGAACCAGTGACGCACATCGTCACAGCAGACGAGCTCGGTCCCGCAGAGTAGGTGAACGGCACAGAGGGGTCGGCGGCAATGGCCGGCACGATTGTGTCCAACTGATCGATGACTTCTAGTTCCGGCTAACGTCAGAGCATCATGCGCCTACTTCTCACGTCAGCCGGTGTCAAGAACGCAAGCATCCACAACGCGCTGGTCGGCCTGCTCGCGAAGCCGATTGCGGACTCCAACGCCCTATGCATCCCCACTGCCGGGTATGGGCACCCTCAGGGCACTCCCGCGGGGGCTTGGCGCTTCATCACGGGCAACGCGTCCACACCCATGTGCGAGTTGGGGTGGAAGTCTTTGGGCGTTCTGGAGCTCACCGCGCTACCCAGCATTGATGAAGAACGCTGGGTTGACTGGGTCCGCGAGGCAGACGTCCTGCTGGTGAATGGTGGGGACGCTCTATACCTGTGCCACTGGATGCGCCAGTCGGGGTTGGCGGATCTCCTTCCGTCGCTGCGCGAGACGGTCTGGGTCGGGCTGAGCGCCGGGAGCATGGTGATGACGCCGCGAATCGGCGAGGACTTCGTTGGATGGAAGCCGCCAACTGGGGAAGACACCGCGCTCGGTGTCGTCGACTTCTCGATCTTCCCGCACCTGGACCATGAGCTCCTGCCGGAGAACACAACGACGGACGCAGAGAGATGGGCGGCCACGATCGCTGGTCCCGCGTACGCCATCGACGACGAGACCGCCATCCGGGTGATCGACGGCAGTGTCGACGTCGTGTCCGAAGGACACTGGAGGCTGTTCAACCGCTGATCTGGGTTCGAATTCGCGCCGGTTCCTGATCGCCTCGTCGGATTCAGAAGCGGCACTTATCCGGCAGGGGCGAAGTCGCCCGGGCGCTCGCGCAAGCGACGCTCGAATGCCTCCACGAGCATCGCGTCGTCAGGAACCAGCGCGGCGTAGCGAGCGTCAGCCTCGACCTCGAACTCGTCGTCCGTCCGGCGGTCGCACTCCTGCCGCAGCGGCTCGACTACATCCGCGACCTGGACCAGATCGAGGTACCTGTAACCCTCGATCGCGTCGTCCAGTTCCACAGGGTCCAACTCCGTAAGGGCGTCGAGGACGCCCCCACTCATGGCTCGATTGTGGAACCGCAGGAGAGCGGCCAGAGCCTGATCGCCTGCTCGAGCATCCGAGCCCCCGGCCCGCATGGCTGCGCGATTCCAGATCGCATCCGACTCCATGGTCACGAGGCAACCTAACCGCAAGTCGTAGAGCGGCACCATATGGTGCAGCCGTGACCGAGGCTGCAGACGGCGTGTTGCAATGCGCTGGAGTCTTCGAGGTCATTATCCCCGCGGACTGGCGTGCGGAGGGAACCCCCGGCGAGACCTATGTCATTGAGCCAAAGGATGGCCGAGACATTGAGGTCAACCTCAGTGTGTATCGACCCGAGCCGCAGGCTCGAATGCCTGCGGAAGCCCTAGTACGTGATTTCGCGCAACAGCTCGGCGTGCCGGACGTGGACGCGCTGGCGGTCAAGGTGGTCGTCGAGCGTCGCCAAGAGCGAGCCTTCGCCACCACTTTCGCCGCGGGGCGGATGTGGTTCATCGCTCAACTCTGGTTCGGTAAGGCGTTGGTGCTAGCGACGGCGAACGTGCCACCGGGAGAACCCTCATTGTTCCGCGAGGCGGAGAACCTGGTCGCGTCCATCGCGCCGCACAGCAGGCGACGGTTCCGACGCTGAGCGGCATCTTCGTGGCAGTTGTCGACTACCGACTCACGTTCACCGAAATCCGGTATGGCGACGATGGGCCGGTGCCGTTCAGAGGCACGGCTGACGCGGTCAGAACTGTGGTTCCCGGCGTAACGCCAGTGATCGTCCCCGTTGTCTGCGTCGCATGAACAGTGGCGATAGTTGGGTCACGCATCTGCAGCGTCCAACGGGCCCACTGCTCCAGGCAGACCTGTGTCTGCCCGTTTGCGAGTAGCTGCAGAGGATGGGCCAGCCCACCGATCCACCTCAATGTGAGCGGGAGTGGCACGTACATGGCACGCACACCCGCCTCGGGGAGTAACTTTCGAATGTGGGCCTCGGTCTGGTGATCGCCGCCATCGGCCTCGTCATGTTGACGTGGCCGCGGCCCTTCATTGGGCTCGCGGGCCTGTACCGAAGCGGGTCCGTCTTGAGTCTCGGCGCTCACGTCCGCGCACAGCCGCTCGGCGTTACCGCAAGGCGCACGACGAGGGCGCTCGGTTTGATCCTTCTGCTAGGTGGCCTGGTCCTCGTCCTCGCGATGTCGTAGAGCGGGCACCTATCCGAGAAGTCGCGGGTCTTTTCCGCCGGCGTAGCGGACGTTGAGGCCCAGTTTGATGGGTAGGTCTGCCCACCTGTCACGACCCCACGACCTACCGGCGATGCGGATGTGCCCGACTACGCAGCCGCCAGTGGCGATCGGAGTGACGACGACGCTCACGCGTCTATCGTTGTCGGGCGTGAGTCGCCGGCCGACCAGAGGTTCGCCCGGAAGGGGATTCACGACTGGGATTGCCGCCCCCCATCCCGGCTCAGCGGGCAGCAGTCTGATGACCGCTTCACAATTGCCATGCGTGAGGACCGCGGTCGCGCCGCGTACCGTGAAGGAGTCTCGGGATTCCAACACGTAGCTGAACGCGTATGAGGTGCCGACGTGCGCCTCGCGCAGGCCTCCACCGCCCAGCGGCGTCAGCGATGGTGGCCCGCCCACCGTGGCGATCACTGCGCCCGCACCGGTCACAGCCACGACAGCCGCGATAGCGGCGACTACTCGTGGACGCATCCGTGAGTATTCGACCCCCAGGGGACGCGTCCTTCTTCTGAGCGGCGCCTCCATGACGGTCGAGTAGCGCCGGCCCGTGCGCGGGAACGGCACCTACAGCGCGGCTCTAGTCCCGCCAGCGATGGTCAGCCCGCGGTGAATGGACCCGCCGGCAGAGGCGTTCCCCAACCCGTGTAGACGGCTCCCGTCCAGTCCCGGAACAGCACGATGACAGCGCCGGGCACGGTGAGCGGGAAGTCGATTGGCAGCGACCATCTCGCTGCGTGCGTGGCGGTTCTCGACAATTGGCGGTCGCCGTAGTGCAAGAGAAGTGTCGCAGCACGCGACTGCCCCCAGTAGTCGACGGCGACACGGGCTCTGTCGGCTCCGATGGACACCGAGGCGGCTGGCTCCTGCCTACCGAAGCCCCACAAATAGGTCACGGACCAGTGCCGAGCATCAACCACCCGAGCGGCGTGCACTTCGATGGCGTGCGACCCAGGCGCGGCGGCCACAACGAATGCTTGGGTGCCTGGAGCCGTGTTGACGCGACTGTGGATGCGGTGGACGGACGGTGTTCCCCAGCCGAACAGATCGGTCGCAAGGTGAGCTGCGGTTTGGTGCGCGGAGTTTCGCCATAGGGGAAAGCGCTGAGGTACTTCTGATCGTGCGGTTTCTGGCCACACTGCCTGGAACTCCAGCGATGGCGTTGGCGTTCGCGCAGCGCCCGATGGCGTCGCTGAGGAAGGTCGTGCCGATGAGGCCGGCTTCGTATTCTGTGAGCAGCTCACGCCACACAGCAACAGCGCACACGCTGCGGCCGCAACCCCCCGGCGACCAGTCACTGCTGGAGTCTGGACGCGTCCATTCACCGCTTGCAAGGGAGGTGAGGGCAGTCGGCCGCAACAGCGGCCAGGACTGGGTGAGCCGGGTGCGGCGTAGCGGCGCCTAGCAGTCTGCCGCCTGGCGGCGGGCTTCCCCGATCGCCTCGAGACCCACAAGTCGCCGCCGTTGAAGTGACGGTTGCCATGGGCTCAACGGAGTTCTTGGGCGAGCCCGATCAGAAGTCCTTCGGGTCCCCGGATGTAGCAAAGCCGGTACACGTCCTCGTACTGGACGACTTCAGTGCTGACGAGCTCTGCGCCGTGGTTACGGAGCCGGGCGAGCGTGTCGTCAAGGTCGTCCACGGCAAACATCACGCGCAGGTAGCCCAGAGCGTTGACTGGCGCGGTCCTGTGATCGGCGATCACAGTGGGAGTGAGAAATCGCGAGAGCTCGAGATGGCTGTGGCCGTCCGGCGTGCGCATCATGGCGACCTCGACACGCTGCTCGCCAAGTCCGGTAACGCGCCCCGCCCACTCTCCTTCCGCCATGGCTTGGCCTTCGAGCTCCAGGCCGAGGGCGCGAAAGAACTCAATTGTCGTCTCGAGGTTCTCGACGACAATGCCGACGTTGTCCATCCGTTGCACCGCCATGCGCGCGAAGTCTACGGACGACAAGTCGTCGGGCTCACTTCCACAGGCAGCGTCTGAGTGACATCGCGGTACCCGTCCGATGCCGGTGTGCACTCGTCTGCCGCGGATCTGTTGACGAGTTGATCGTCGATCCCGTCAACTTCGTCAGTTCGCCGTGCTCTCGGCCAGCCGTTTCAGGTTGAGGAGCTGTTTTCGAGCCATTACCAGGTCACCAAGTACGAGCGGCGCGTCGTAGAAGCGACTTTTGTCGGCGACGACCTTCAATAACAAGCGGGTCTTGGAGTCGCCTATTGCCACGAGTAGATACGACATGTGGACGCCCATGATCGTCGCCGTGAGCGAAACTCCTGGCTCCACATCTACGACGCGTCCGAGCGGGCGCCCGGCGCTCGTGCTGAATCGTTCTCCAACTGATGGGCTGGGCAGCCCACGGAGCTCGCGAGGCGACTGCCGTCCGAGGTTGTCGATCCAGTCGTAGGAGTAGGG
>JBEEGD010000367.1:0-10436 GCA_041166685.1 Acidimicrobiaceae bacterium
GGTCTCGCCGCCAACGGCCGCATCGTTGGTCTCGACGGTTCGGTGGTGGCCTCGGCCGGCGCGTACCCGGCGATCGGCGCCATCCTCCCGATGCTCACGCAGATGATGGCGGTCGGCGTGTACGACATCCCGCGCGTGCGGTACAAGTCCGTTGGGGTGTTGACGAACAACACGACGGTCGGCGCGTACCGCGGTGCGGGTCGTCCCGAAGCGACGCAGCTCATCGAGCGGGTGCTCGATGTCGCCGCCGCTCAGATCGGGATGGATCCGGCCGAGATCCGCCGGGTCAACTTCATCCCACCCGACCGCTTCCCGCTCACGACCACAACCGGAGCGAACTACGACAGCGGTGAGTACGAGAAGGCGCTCGATGCGGTGTTGAAGGCATCGGGCTACACCGACCTTCGGAACGAGCAGGCGCGCCGGCGTTCCAACGGCGACGCGAAGCAACTCGGGATCGGAGTATCGGCCTACGTCGAGGTCACCGCGCCGGTGGGGCTCCACATCGAGTTCGGCGCGGTGGAGATCCAAGACGATGGTTCGGCCAACGTGTTCGCCGGGACGAGCGCGCACGGCCAGGGTCATCACACCGCGTTCGCCATGCTGGCCAGCGACACCCTCGGCATCCCGATGGACAAGATCACCCTCGTGAACTCCGACACGGACCGGGTGCCGCGCGGCGCCGGAACGATGGGTTCGCGCTCGCTGCAAACTGCAGGCAGCGCCATCCACGTCGCGTCGACGGAGGTCCTCACCCGAGCGAAGAGCATCGCCTCTCATTTGCTCGAAGCATCCCCCGACGACATCGTCACGGGCGACGGAGGCCTTCACGTGGCCGGCGTGCCGACCACCGCACTGTCGTGGGCGGAACTCGCCGTCGCGTCCCGCGACAGCTCCAGGCTGCCCGACGGTCTCGAAGCCTTGCCCCTTCGGCACGAACTCGATTTCGACGGAAGTGACTCGACGTACCCGTTCGGAGCCCATGTGTCAGTTGTCGAGGTCGACACCGAGACAGGACAGGTCACGATGCTGCGCCACGTCGCCGTCGACGACTGCGGGCGCATCCTGAACCCACTACTCGTCGCCGGACAGCAACACGGTGGCATCGCGCAAGGCGCGGCGCAGGCACTCTACGAATGGATGCAGTACGACGAGGACGGCAATCCACTCACCTCGAACCTGATGGACTACGCCATGCCGTCGGCCGCGGAGTTGTGCAGCTTCGAGGTGTCGAACACGGAGACCCCGAGCCCTCGAAATCCATTGGGTGCAAAGGGCATCGGCGAGTCGGGCACGATCGGCTCGACGCCCGCCATCCACAACGCGGTCATCGACGCGGTGCGCCACCTCGGCGTGACCCACATCGACATGCCCTGCACCGCAGAGCGCGTATGGCAGGCCATCCAAGCGGTCTCGTAGTCGGGAGGAGAGGAACTCACCCATCGATCCGGTCGAGAACCACCGAAAAGGTGGATGTCAGCCGGATCGATGACGATCCGACGTGTCGATGGGTCCGTTGTCTCGCGGAGATGCTTCAATCGCGGCGTGGACATCGATCTCCCCCATGAGGACGACCCGCGCCGGGTCGAAGTACGCCGCTGGTTCGAGGAGCACCCGCAGCCGACGGCCACCCAGCTGGTCGACAGAGGGTTCGTCACGCCGCACTGGCCCGCGCCGTGGGGTCTGGACGCCGAGCCCGAGTTGCAGCTGATCATCGACGACGAGATCCGCAGGGCCGGCGTGTCCAAGCCGGTGAACCCGATCGGCATCGGCCACTGCGGTCCTGTCATCGTCGTGCACGGCAACGAGGAACAGAAGCAGCGCTACCTACCGCCGATGCTGCGAGGCGAGGAGCTGTGGTGCCAGCTCTTCTCAGAGCCAGACGCCGGCTCCGATCTCGCGAACCTGGCCACGCGCGCCGTGCGCGACGGCGATGTGTTCATCGTCAACGGTCAGAAGATCTGGACGTCGCTCGCGATGGTGGCCAAGTTTGGCATCCTCATCGCGCGGACTGACACGGACACATCGAAGTACACCGGCATCTCGTACTTCATCATTCCGATGGACCTCCCCGGCATCGACATCCGACCGCTGCGCAACATGGTCGGTGGCTACGGCGATGCCGGCTTCTGTGAAGTGTTCTTCACGAATGTGGAAGTCCCGGCAGAGAACCTCATCGGTGCTCTGCACGGTGGCTGGGCCATGGCCAAGGAGACACTGGCCAATGAGCGCGTGTCGCTCTCTCGCGAGGGATTGCAGTGGGGCTACGGGCCGACGGTGCGCGATTTGGTTCAACTCGCGCGTGACAACGGCGGCGTCGACGCCATCATCCGGCAACGTCTTGTGAGCGCGTACATCGAGGGCGAGATCCTGCGCTTTCACCAGCTGCGCCAGATCTCGGCGGCGGTCAACAAGAAGCCGGGACCTGACGCATCGCTGCGAAAGGCGCTCAAGGACCCACACGGCAAGGTCGGCTTCGGACTCGGCAAGGACATGATGGGGGCGTACGGGATGCTCGCTCCCGAAGCCGTCGACGCCAAATGGGAGCCTTGGGCGAATGGGTTCCTGTTCAGCCCCGCGCTCACCGTCGGCGGTGGCACGTCAGAGGTGTTGCGCAACATCATCGCGGAGCGAATGCTCGGTCTCCCCCACGACACCGACGTCGAAGCCGGCCTGACGTGGTCCGAAGGACGGGCCAAGCTGCGCGAGCAGGTGGTCTAGCCCTTCGGTTTGTCGCCGACCTGCTGCGCGGCGGCGATGGCGCCCCACATCTCGTCGGTGGCGTGCTGCCAGGACCAGAACGAAACCCCCCACGCTCCGTGCGCATCCGAGGCGTTGACGAACGCGCCGATCTCATCAGCGGTCGGGGTTCCTGGCGGGCCGCCTTCGAGTCCGCCGTCGTAGGCCTGGCCTACCGGCAGAACGGGCTTGCCGAACTGCAGCAGGTAGTCGACCGCCTGTGCCGCCTCCTCATCGGGAGGGAGATTGATCCAGTACACCATCGGCGCGATCGCGTCGAACGATCGGACCACATCCGCATACGGATAGTCGGCTTGGCGCGCGTAGGTGGGGCGCGGCACGGTCGCGATGAGCGGATAACTGGGGCCGACATTGGCGCGCAGCGCAGCTCCATAGTTCGACGCCGTCTCGGCGGTGAGGGCGACCAGCTCCGCAGTGGTCTCGATGTCGGCACTGAATCCGTCGATGCGGTCGCCAGTCGGTGTGGTGTAGCGGATCGCGTCGAGCGCTCGCAGCACGTCCCCGTTTGCATCATCGAAGTACGGGAAGTCCCAGCCGATGACGCGAATGCCGGCTGCGTGCGCCGCGGGCAGCATCCCGTCGAGGAATTCGGCGCCGTTGAAGCCGTCGATCGACGATCCGGTGCGAACGTAGAGGTGCGTGAGGCCGGTCGCCTGCGCTCGGGCGACAATCGCGCCAGGATCACCTCCTTCGACGTACTGCGGCTCCCAGATCCACATGCCCTTCCCCTTCGGCACGACCGGCACTGCCGGCGCAGCTGGTATGACGACCGGTGGAGCGGTGGTGGTCGTTGTCGTCGAGGACGTTGTCGTCGAGGTCGAGGACGGCAGCGGGGTGGCAGACAGCTGCTCGACCGGCGCAGGGCGGGTGGCGACCCGCGCACGAGCGACCATGGACGTCGTCGACGGCGACCTCGAGTCGTGCAGCGCGACGCCGAAGGTGACGACCGTCAGAACAAGAAGCGCGGCGACACGACGGCTGCAGAGAAGCGATACGAGCATGCGGGGGTGCGACGAGTGCCCTGAAGCGAAGCGCCACCCGCGCCCGGGAAGTCCGCCGAGACTTGGTATCCCTTCCCCGCCGACCACCGGCGCAGGAGGGATGAGTGTGACGTCCCAGCGTTCCGCGTGCAAGGACCGATTGGCCTATTGGGCGAGTCCCTCGACGTCGGTGAGCTCAGGGGATCTGCGTCCTGATCCATTCGCCGATGCGGGCCACGGCCTGATCGGCTTCGGGCAGCAACCCGACGAACGCCTGGAACACGTGCGGCATCTCGTCCCACACCTCGAGGGTCACGTCGACGCCTGCGGCCTTGGCGCGATCGGCCACCCGAACGGCGTCGTCGAGCAAGACCTCGGCGTCACCAACCTGGATGAGGAGCGGGGGCAGCCCTGTGAAGTCGCCGTGGAGCGGCGAGACCCGCGGTTCACGGAGGTCCACTCCGTTGGCATACCGGTCCGCCATCTCCTTCAAGCGGTCTGTCTTGATCATCACGTCCATCTCGGCGCGCGTTCGAATCGACTCGCCGGTCCCCTCGAGATCCGTCCACGGTGAGATGGGTACCGCGGCGGCAGGCAACGGTTCGCCCGCGTCTCTGAGCGCAAGCAGTGTTGCCAACGTGAGACCGCCACCCGCAGAGTCGCCGGAGATCGCGATGCGGTCGGCGCTCACACCCTCAGCAAGCAGCCAGCGGTACGCGGCAACCGCGTCGTCGACCGCCGCTGGAAAAGGATGCTCTGGCGCCAAGCGATAGTCGACATGGAGCACGCGGGCACGGCACTGGGCGGACAGATGCGCCACGAGCCTTCGGTGGGATCCAAGCGAGCCGATGCAGTACGCGCCGCCGTGGACGTACAGCACGACGCGGTCCTCGTCGGCCTCGGGAGCGACAATCCACTCCGCGGGCACTCCGCCCGCGTCAACGGTCCTGACCGTCGTGCCGTCGGGTAGCGGCTGTTCGAACGAGTCCATGAGGGCTCGCTGCTCCTCGAGCGAGCCGCTCGACAGGTCCATCGACCTGAGCAGGTCGTTCACTACTGCCAGTTCCTCGCTCGCCATCGGACGCCCCCTCGGAAATTTTTCAGCCCGGACCCGTCGGAGTTTGCTCGCTCGAACGATGATCTGACCAATGGGAGATCTTGCGTCGGCTGCGTCTGACCAAGGCGGCGCTCTGTTGGCGATGTACGACCGAGCCGTACCACAGGTCTATGGGTACCTCTGCGCCCGGGCCGGCAGCCCGATGGTCGCCGAGGACCTCACGGCCGAGACGTTCCTGGCCGCCGTGCAGGCGATCCACAAGGGGACCGTTCCCGACCTCACGGTCGCGTGGCTGATCGGGGTGGCACGGCACAAGCTCGTCGATCATTGGCGCCGGCAAACCCGCGAAGAGAGCGGGCTTCGGTTGCTGAGCGAGGACGACGTCGAGGAAGACGATCTCGACCCGCGCATCGAACGCGTGCAAGCCCGAGCCACTCTCCAGCAGCTGGGAGCGCATCATCGCAGCGCGCTCACACTCCGCTACCTCGACGGCCTCTCCGTACCTGAAGTCGCCGACCACCTAGGGCGGACCGTTCACGCCACCGAGGCGCTGCTCGTTCGAGCCCGCAACGCGTTTCGCGCCCTGTATGTCGAAGGGAGGGGCGATGACAACTGATCCGTTCGAAAACTTGCATGAGCCCATCGTGCCGGTCGCCCCACGCCAGTCGTTCGTCACCGAACTTCGCCGGCGCATCGCGGGCCAACTCGGACTCGTGGCGCAGGAGGCACCGATGTCCGAGGTTCGCGAGTACACCCCCGCACGTCTGCATTCGCTCACGCCGTACTTGAGTTGCCTGGACGCCGCAGCTGCAATCGAGTGGTACCGGACCGTGTTCGACGCGGTCCTGCTCGGGGACCCGATCATCATGGACGACGGCCGCGTGGGCCACGCCGAGCTGCGCGTCGGCGACTCGGTCTTCATGCTGGCCGGCGAGTATCCCGAGGAGAACCACCTCAGCCCGGAGACGCTCGGCGGCTCCAGCGCGGCCTTCCAGCTGTACGTGCCTGACGCCAACGAGACGTACGAACGCGCCGTCGCCCATGGCGCGACCGGGCTTCGCCCGTTGGCCGAGAACTACGGCGCGCTTCAAGGCACCCTGCGCGATCCGTTTGGTCATCGATGGTTCGTGTGCACTGCGCTGCAAGCGGACGACGTTCCCGTCGAGGACATTCCGGGGCGTCGCTTCGGCGACGTCGGCTACGTGACACTCGGGGTCCCCGATGGTGAGCGCGCTCGCCGGTTCTACGAAGCGCTGTTCGGTTGGACGTTCGAGACCGGTCACGAACCGGAGTCGTTCCACATCTCGTCGATCACGCCGCCTGCCGGCATTCACGGCCTGCAAAGCGAGCCTGGAGTTCGTCTGTTCTTCCGGGTCGACGACATCGAAACCGTGGCCGCTCGAGTACGCGAGCTCGGCGGCGAGGTGCTGACCGTCGTCGACTACGAGTCGGGCGGCAACGCCGAGTGCGTCGACGATCAAGGTCTGCGCTTCGATCTCTTCCGCCCGCGACCCGGCTACTAGTTTCACAAGTTCGTGATGTCTCGACTGCGTGACCGCCAGGAGTGGAAGTTCTTCGGCGTGTTGCCGAAGGCCGACCGCGGCCTGGCCATCGGATGGTGGACGGTGCTCATGCTGCGCGGTCTCCTGCCGGCAGCGTTCGCGATCGCGATGGGCGTGCTGATCGGTGCTGTGCAGCAAGGCCATGCGCTCGGCGGCCCGCTCGCGTTCGCCGGTGGCGTGTTCGTGCTGTTGCAGGTGCTCAATCCGATCCACACCGCACTCAGCGCAAACCTCGGCGACCGCACCGCGGCGTGGCTGTACGACCGTCTCACCCAGGCGTGCGTGCGTCCGCCAGGCATGGGCCACCTCGAAGACCCAACGCTCACCAACGACCTCACCGTGGCCCGCGAGTTCGAGTCGGGCATGACCGGTCCGCCGCTGTCGCTCTCGATGGACTTCATCGCCGGCGGGCTGGTGCAGATGGTCGGTGGTCTCGCGTCCGCCATCGTGCTGTTCGGCTACACGTGGTGGGCGCCGCTCGTCCTGGCCGGAGGGTGGCTGGCCACGCACTGGCTCCTGCGCGAGAGCGCCATTTGGCGCGATCGCAACACCGACGAGGTCCGGGCCGCGCAGCGCGACGCCGATTACGCGTACCGAATGGCCGTCGACCCGCCTGCGGCCAAGGAACTGCGGATGTTCGGCCTCGCGGACTGGACCATCGAGCGCTTCATCGACCGCCGAACGACGCTCCACAAGCTGCAGTACCAAGCGACCAAGCTGCGCGAGAAGTCGGTGCTGTCGAGTCTCGTGATCGTCACCGCAACCAACGTCGTGGTCTTCTGGTCGCTGGCCAACGCCGCAACCAACGGCACGCTCGACCTTGGCGCCGCCGTCATCTACGCGCAAGCGGCGGTCGGCACGTCGATGATCGCGTTCGGCGGGCTCAACTGGGCCCTCGATGGCTCGGCAGCACCGGTCGCCGCCGTATTGCGCCTCGAGCAGGCGATGGAACCCGCGGGTGCGCTCGAGTCCGGAACGCGATCGGCCGACGGCGTGCCGGCGAGCGAGATCCATTTCCGAGATCTCACGTTCGGCTACCCCCGCGGCGTGCCTGTGCTCGAGGGTTTCGACCTGACGATCCCCGCGGGCTCGTCGATGGCGATCGTCGGCCAAAACGGCGCAGGCAAGACGACGCTGGCCAAGCTGCTGTGCCGTCTCTACGACCCGCAGTCGGGCGCGATAGAGATCGACGGCATCGACCTGCGTGAGCTCGACCTCGAATCGTGGCGTTCGCGAGTGACCGCGGTGTTCCAGGACTTCATTCGCTTCGAACTCTCGATGCGCGACAACGTGGCGCCAGGTGGCGCGCCCGACGACGCGGTGCGAGCCGCGCTCAGCGCGGCCGGCGGTGCCGACCTCGCCGCCCTCGACACGATCCTGGCCCGGGGCTACGAGGGCGGCACCGATCTCTCGGGAGGCCAGTGGCAGCGCGTCGCCCTCGCCCGCGCGCTCTGTGCAGTGCAGCTCGGCGCCGGGGTCGTGTTGCTCGACGAACCGACGGCGCAACTCGACGTACGAGGTGAGGCCGAGATCTTCGATCGCATCCTGAGCGCCACGCGGGGCTGCACGACGATCCTGATCTCGCATCGCTTCTCGACTGTGCGCCAGGCCGATCGGATCTGCGTCCTCGAGCACGGCAAGGTCGTCGAGCTCGGCACCCATGACGAGTTGATGTCGCAACAGGGCCGTTACTTCACGATGTTCGACCTCCAGGCCCAACGCTTTGCGCTCGGCGGAGCCGAGGAGGGCGAGGAAGAGATGGTGTTCGATGTCCTCGCTTGAGGCGCCGTCCGCCGACCGCGACCTTCCGCCGGCACTGCGCTCGATGTGGCGCTTGTGCAAACTGGGCTACCAACACGAGCCCGCGCTCATGCTCGTCGCGTTCCTGCTCTCGCTGTTGGCCGCTCTGCCTGACGCGCTGCTCGCGGTCTGGCTGAAGGTCCTGGGCGAAGGTGTCCTCAACGGCGACCGTGGCCAGGTGCAACTCGCTGCTGTCGGCCTCGCGACGTCGGCGACGGCCACGTGGTTCCTCTCGACAGTCTCAACCCGCGTGCAACGCCGGTTCCGCGACAAGATCACGATCGCACTCGAGTCACATGTCGCCAAACTCCAGGCGTCGGTGTCGACAATCGCCCACCAGGAGCGGCCTGAGTACCTCGACCGGCTGTCGGTCCTGCGCAACCAGATCTTCGTGCTGGACCACATGTACATGTCGGTGTTCTCCACGGCCGGATGGATCCTGCGCCTCGGCGTCACGGTCGTGCTGCTCGCGTCGATTCACCCAGCCCTGGTGCTCCTCGTTCTCGGTGCCCTTCCGACCGTGCTCGCGTCGTCCTGGCGTCCGACCATCGAACGCAGTGCCGAGGAGCGCGGCGCGCCTGACAAGCGACTTTCGGCGCATCTCTTCGCCACCGCGACCACCGCGCCCCCCGGCAAGGAGGTGCGCGTCACCGGCATTGGCCCGCGGCTCAGCACCGAGCGCCGCGACGCATGGGAGCGGTGGTACCACGACGTCGCGGCCGCCCGCTGGGCCAGCGCGGTCTGGCACACGCTGGCATGGGCGGTGTTCGGCGGCGCCTACGTGGGAGCTGTGGTGTTCGTCTCGAGTGGCCTCGACGCCCCGCCGGGCGACGTGCTACTCGTACTGGCCGCCGGCTCGCGTCTTTCCGCATACATCGGCAACACCGTCGGCGAGATCGGCTTCCTGCGCGGCATCTGGATGGACGGATCGCAGCGGCTCGCGTGGCTCGAGGACTACGCCGCGGCGATCGTCGCGAACGAGGACCTCGACGTCCCCGACCGAGTGCATGAGGGCATCACACTCGAGCACGTCTCCTTCGCGTATCCGGGTACCGAGCGCGTGGTGCTCGACGACATCTCGCTGAAGTTGCCGGCTGGCGCGGTCGTGGCCATCGTCGGCGAGAACGGCGCGGGCAAGACCACGCTCGTCAAGCTGCTGGCCAAGCTCTACGAGCCCACGAGCGGCGCGATCTATGTGGACGGCCAGCCGCTGGCTCGCATGCCCGCAGCGGATTGGCGGGCGCGTCTGGCGGGCGCCTTCCAGGACTTCTTCCGTTTCGAGTTCCGCGCCCGACATTCGGTCGGCCTCGGCGATGTTCCCCGCCTCGACGACGAGCGGGCCGTGGTCACGGCCGTGGAGCGGGCGGGCGCCGAGGACGTCGTGCGGCGATTGGGATCCGGGCTCGAGACCCAACTGGGACCCACATGGCCTGACGGCGTCGAGGTCTCGTTCGGGCAGTGGCAGAAGCTGGCTCTCGGTCGTGGGTTCATGCGCGACGACGCCCTTGTGCTCGTGCTCGACGAACCCACCGCGGCCCTGGACGCCGAGACCGAACACGCGCTGTTCGAGCGCTATTCATCCGGCGCCCGCCGCGACGGCGACGAAGGCCGCATCACGATCCTCGTCTCGCATCGCTTCAGCACCGTGCGCATGGCCGACCTCATCGTCGTGCTCGACGGCTCGCGCCTCGTCGAGGTAGGCAGCCACGAGGACCTCATGGCCCGGGGCGGGCAGTACGCCGAGCTGTACGGGATCCAAGCCGCGGCCTACAGGTAACGTCCGATCCATGGCCAACCCGATCGACGTGGTTCAAGAGTTCTGCGACACCTGGGCGAAGGGCGATCTCGACGCCATCATGGAGTTCTTCACCGACGACGCCGTCTACCACAACATCCCCGTCGCACCCGTCACCGGGCGCGACGCGATACGCGACACGATCAACGGCTTCAGCGCGGGCGTCGACTCCGTTGAGTTCCGCGTGCTGAACATTTCCGCCGCGGGCTCGGTGGTGTTGACCGAACGGGTCGACGCGTTCATCACCCCGACGGTCACGATCGAATTACCGGTGATGGGTACGTTCGAGGTCGTCGACGGCAAGATCGCCGCCTGGCGCGACTACTTCGACCTCAACCAGTTCATGTCCCAGCTCCCCCAGAGTTGAGGCAATTCCCACTCATCCGTACACAGATTTGTGTACGGATGAGTGGGATTTCAGGCGGTGTGGGATTTCACCAGGCCGGTGAGGTCGCCGACGACTTCGCCGTTGCGGATCGGGA
>JBEEGD010000368.1:0-3849 GCA_041166685.1 Acidimicrobiaceae bacterium
TGATTCGTCCAGAAGGCGCGACCATCCGCGTCTGCTTCACGATTCAGAAAGTCGTGATAGTGCTGACCAACGAAGTTGCCTGGATCGTCGATTGGATTCGTGGCTGGTTCGTTCGCGTCGTCCATGATCGACAGGACGGACGTGGCGGCAGCGCCTAACACAGTATTCACCGCTGGGTTACCCGTTGGGCTAGCGGGGTTGCTGAGTGCAAGCGTTGCTGTCTCAGTGCCCTCCACAAACGAGTCCTGCGAGATCAGCACCCAGAAGCTCCGGGAAGTTTCACCGCTCGCAAAAGTTACAGTGCCGATGGCGGCCGTGTAGTCAGATCTCTGCTGTGCGCTACCATCGCTCGTTGCATACGAAACTGAGATCGCACTACTGCTGTCGCCGCTGCGAGTGACAGTTATCAGAATACAGCCGTCGCCTTCATTCACCGCGTAACTGGTGGCACTAAACTGCACTGTGTTGACCACAGGCGTCGGCGTTGGTACCGGTGTCGCTGTTGGCGTCGGCGTCGCTGTTGGCGTCGGCGTGGGGACAGGCGTCGGTGTCGGGGTCGGCACCGCGGTCGGCGTCGGGGTCGGTGCCGGTCCCGGGACCGCCGGGGATCCGGGTGGACCGAGGAAGATGCCGGCGATCACGGCGTTGGCCCCGGCCGTTCGATGGGCGACCACCGAGATCGAGCCACCCGGCGCCACGTTGACGGTGTAATGGATCCACGCGCCCTGATCGAAGGGCGTGGACAGTGAACGCGTCACCGGTCCCGACCCATCGTCCACGGTCACGTCCTGCCGTCGTGCGGTCGAGTCGTAGTCGGCGGTGTAGACGTCGAACGGCCCACTGAAGCCGTACGGGAGGTCGATTCGGATCCGGATGTCCAGGTCGTCCCAATAGACGGCCCGGCGACGCTCGGTCTGGGCGGCGTTCTCGACGGCGCGGAGCTCGGTCGATCCGCCGTACAAATAGCGCGCCCCCTGGACGAGCGTCAAGGCGGCACCAGGGGGCAGGACGGACACGTCGGTCGAGCCGTTCCACGAGGCCAGCGCATATCCGGTCGAGCCGAAGGTGCCCACCCAGTGGCCTTGCAGCCCAGGCTGCTCGACCGGTGGTGGTGCCACGGTTGGTGCCGGCGTCGGGGTCGCCGTCGGCGTCGGTGTCGGAACCGGCGTCGGCGTTGGCACGGCGGTCGGGGTCGGCGTGGGGGTCGGAGGCGGTGGCGGCGGACCCGCGGGTGGACCGGCCGGACCGAGGAAGATCCCGGAGATCACTGCGTTGGCCCCCGCGGTCCGATGGGCGACCAGCATCACCGTGCCACCCGCCGCGACGTGGACCGTGAAGTGGACCCACGCGCCCTGGTCGAACGCGGTGCCGAGGGTGCGCGAAACGGGACCGGAGCCGTCGTTCGCGGTGATCGTCTGCCGGCGATCCGTGGAGTCGTAGTCCGCGGCGTAGACGTCGAGCGGCCCGCTGTACCCGTTGGCGAAGCTGAGCTGGACGCGGACATCGGCATCGTCCCAGTACACCGCCATCCGTCGCTCGGTCCCGCCGGCGTTCTCAAGCGCTCGCGTCTCGGTACTGACGCCGTACAGATAGCGGGCGCCCTGGAGCAGGGAAACGGTCGCCCCGGCCGGAAGGATGGCGGCATCGCTCGAGTCATTCCAGGCCCCGAGCACGTAACCGATCGAACCGTACGTGCCCGCCCAGTCGCCCTTGAGCGCGGGGTTCCCCGTGGTGATCGAGGCGGCCGCGCAGGCGGTGTTGCCGAGCCCGTCCGAGGCCCGAGCCACCACCGTGTGCTGGCCGTCGGCGACCGCGTTCGAATCCCACGTGACCTGGTAGGGCGCGGAGGTATCGAGCCCGGACGGTGCGCCGTCCACGAGGAATTCGACCTTGGTGATCCCATCGGGATCGGATGCCGAGGCCGCGAAGGTCGTGGATCCGGATAGCGTGGCGCCGTCTGCCGGACTCGTCAGGGTGACGTTCGGCAAGCCTCCGCCGGCCGCCCCGGTCGCGTACTGGGCCGCGCGCAGCGCATTCACGATCGGCTCGGTGATCCCGTCCGGGTCCCGCGGCCACGGGGCGCTTGCCGGACAGCCACCATCGGCCGACGAACCGTCCGCGTAGGTGCCGCTGCGCTTGAGGATGTCGGCGACCTGGGCCGGCGACAACGCGGGGTTCGCGGCTCGCACGATGGCGGCCACCCCGGCCACGTGCGGGGAGGCCATGCTCGTGCCGCTTTCGTTCTGGTAGCCGCCGCCCGTCCATGTCGAATACACCTGGACGCCGGGCGCGGTCACGTCGACGGCGGAGCCGTAGTTGCTGAACTGGCCGAGCGAGTCGTCGCAGTAGTAGTCGAAGAGCAGGAAGATGAACTGGCAGCCGGCGGCGCCCCCCGGCTCGCCGTCGAAGTCCACCATGGCCGAGACGGCCACGACCTCGGGGAACGCCGCGGGGATGAAGGTGCTCGTGTCCGCGGAGCTGTTGCCGGCCGCCGCGACGTAGAGGATCCCGGCCGCGGTCGACGTGCAGATCGCCTGTCGCAGGCCACCGTCGGTGCAGGTGCCCAGCGGACCGACGTCGCCCAGGCTCATGTTGGCCACGCGGACGTCGTTCGTCGGATCGCTATCGGTCGCGAGGGCCGTCAGGTGGTCGATGCCGCAGATGACGTTCGACCACTCGCCGGTGCCGGTGTCGCTGAGGACCTTGATGGGCACGAGCCGTGCCTTCGGGGCGACGCCAACCACTCCGATCCCGTTGTCGGCGATCGCCGCCGTGATCCCGGCGACATGCGTGCCATGACCATGGCCGTCCTGCGGCGGACCGCTCGAATAGCAGTTCTTGCCGAGCCCGGCGTCGATGTTGCCGGCGAGGTCCGGGTGCGTGAGGTCGATGCCCGTGTCGATGATCGCGACGCGCACGCCGGCCCCGCTGAAGCCGGCCTCCTGGGCGTCGGGGGCCGTTGGGTGTCGGGCCCGGATGCGCTTGATGCCGGGAGTGACCGTCTCCGCAGCGATCGAGACCGCATGATCTTCCACGACCGTCCGAACCTTGTTGTTCCGTCGCAGCGCTGCGGCCGCCGCCGCCG
This sequence comes from Acidimicrobiaceae bacterium, assembly GCA_041166685.1. GTDB lineage: Bacteria > Actinomycetota > Acidimicrobiia > Acidimicrobiales > JACDCH01 > DASUCS01. The sequence continues at coordinate 3,086 of JBEEGD010000368.1, forward strand.
ATCCCTTGAAGGAGAAGCCGTTGAGCGCGTGGCGGAAGAGGTGGCTCGCCTTGGCGCCATGCGGCTTGAGCAGGCCGGGCGCCTCGCGACCCGGGTCGAGGCCACCCTTGAGCGTGACGATCCACCCGTGCTCGCCGGCCGGGGCGGCCGCATCCGCGGGCACGGTGGCCAACGTGGCCAGCAGGATCGTCGTGATCGCAATCGTTCCGAGTCGACGCATGGGCGCGCCCCTCGCACTCCCCTCGGCGTTCACCGGGCGGCGAGTGTCAGCCCCCCCGATGGGGTCGTCAATAGGGCAGGTCACGCATGTGTGGCGCGACCGCCACGGAGATTTGCGCGAGCGCGCGCGGCCGCGGGCCGAGTGCCTAGCCGCGAACGTTGATGCGCGCGGCCCGACGCAGCCGCGCACGGATCGGGTGCCGCGCCGGCAGGATCGGCCGGTCGATGAGCAGCGGCACGAGCCGATCGAGCAGAACGCGATCCTGGGTCGCCAGGGCCTCGATGGTGTGCGCCTCATCCGTGCGGTCGTTGGAGCGCGTGAGCCCGATCGACACGTGGTCGAAGCCGTGCAGGCGGAGGAGCTGGCCGAACTCCCGGATGGACCATTCCCGCACGTGATGCGGATTGCGCGGGGGGTCGAGCGAGCGGACGCCTCGCCACAATTCGCGTTCGGGCGTCGAGAGGAGTAGGACCGGCGCCGATTCCAGCGCTGTTCGGAGCTTGCCCAGCAGGCGTTCCGGCATGCGCAGGTGCTCGATGACGTC
>JBEEGD010000369.1:0-5547 GCA_041166685.1 Acidimicrobiaceae bacterium
TGCTCGATGCCGAACGCCACCGCCGCGTCGGCGAGGAATGTCGACGGGACGAGCACGAGATCGGCCGCCCTCCAGGGCGCGGGGTCGGCCAAAGATGCGGCGCGTACGAGCAGGTCATGGCCGTGCAGCGACAGCACCCACGGCCGGCGACGCGCGGCGGCCACTCGTGCGACCGGGCCGGCCGCGTAACCGAGGTGAGCGTGGAGCAGTGCGGCGCGCTCGCCAACAGCCACCGCGGCCAACCAGGCGACCTCGGCGCGCCGGAGCGAGGCTCCGCTCAAGCGCCCGAGCAGCGATGGCGCTCGCCAGATCCGACTGGATGCGCGCTCCACGGTGGGTTGCGTCCGCTGACACGCCACGACCGCACGCGTCGCGGTGGTCGTCTCGATCAGATCGCGGACGTATCGCTGTGACGGCACCCCCCACTCGTTGACGAAGTGAAGCACGGTGGGGCGGTTCATGGGTGGGCAGGCAACGACCGCGAGGGGCGGCCGCGCCAGAATAGGCACCGCCCCAATGAGCCTCCAGATCGCCCTCACACATGTGTATGCCTGGCCCGAGGTACGGCGGGGGGGCGAGCGCTATCTCCACGAGCTGGCGAGTGCGCTCGCGGACAGTGGCCACGACGTGCGGGTCCTCACCACCGCGCCGGTGGCCAGCCGCGGCACGGTCCTCGGTGTCGAGGTGACCTATCTCCGCCGCCGGCGGATGGCGGCTCGACGCTTCGAGCAATACGCCGACGAGGTGGCCTTCGGTCTGCAAGCGTTGGCCCACCTCTCCGCGGCCCGGCTGGACGTGTGGCACGCCTTTGGGACCGCGGACGCCTCTGCCGCCGCGTTGCTTGGCCGGGTTCGGTCCGTACGGTCGGTGTACACCGATCTTGGTATCCCCGGACGCCAGAGCCGTGGCCGTCGCCCGGACCGGCGATTCCACCGTTTCGTCGTCGACCATGCCGATCACTACCTGTGTCTGTCCGCGTCGGCCGGCCAGGTGCTCGCCGACGACTTCGGGCGTGTACCCGGGGTCGTGGGCGGTGGTGTCGATCTACGCCGGTTCGCACCCGCGGACCGCCGTCATCCGACACCCGTCCTTCTGTTCACGGGCAGCCTCGATACCCCGCGCAAGAACCTCGGCCTGCTTCTCGAAGCGGTCGCCCTGTTGCGCGACCGAGGTGTGCCCGTCGCGCTGTGGTTGAGCGGCCCGGGCGATCCCCGTGCCACCCTCGAGGCCGCGCCGGCGTCGGCCCGCGCCGCGGTTGAACTCCAGGGGCTCGGCGAGCCCGAACGACTCGGCGACCTGTACGGCCGGGCATGGGCGACGGTGCTTCCGTCGATCCACGAGGCGTTTGGGTTGGTGCTCGTGGAGTCGCTCGCGTGCGGCACCCCGGTCGTTGCCCTCGACGAGGGTGGACCAAGCGAGATCGTGCAGCCGGGCATCGGTTACCGCGCGCAGGCGAATGTCGAGGGGCTGGCCGACGCCTGCGCCCAAGCGCTCGACCTCGCCGCCCAACCGGGCACGGCCTCCGCATGCCGGGCCTACAGCGAGCGTTATGACTGGCGCACTGCCATCGTTCCCGCCTTGGAAGCCGTCTACCGCTGACGACCCGAGCGCAGTGAGTACGTGTCAACCGTCAGTAGGTCTGGTCGTGATGGCCAACCCGGCGCCGAGCACGGGCTGGGGGCGTCATTAACATCCCGCGATGGTGCCGAAGGTGCTCATCGTGAAGGTCATCGGTGGGCTGTGCAATCGAATGAGGACGTTGTCGAGCGCCGACCGATGGGCCACCGCGACCGGGCGACACATGTACTACTCATGGCCCGTCGGTCCGAAGTTCGGAGCATCACTCGACGACTTGTGGATGCACTCCTACCGCCACGTTTCCGGCCGAGTGGTCGGCGGGCTCTCGCGTGTCGTCGGCGGCTACAGGGAAGCGGCCGACATCACCCTTCACGACCAGCGCCGGCTGTTGTTGATGCGGACCGAGTCGGTGCTCTTCCGCGACAACGCCGAGCTCGAGCCGTGGTTCGCGCCTTTGAGACGTTTGTCGCTCGTTCCCGAGCTGGCCGATCGGGTCAACGAGACGGCGCGTGGATGGGCGGGTCGACCCGCGGTTGGAGTGATGATTCGTGCGCACGCGAATGCGCACCAGCAGACACGAGAAGCGTCTCCGCCGGAGTGGTTCTTTGCGCGGATGAAGGCCATCCGAGCCGAAGATCCGGAGATGCAGTTCTTCGTTTCGACGGATTCGCCGGAGGTGAGCAGCGCAATTCACGCGGAGTTCGACGGCGTCGTCGAACTGAAGAAGCGAGGCGCGTACAACACTCGCGTCGCGGTCGCTGACTCCGTATGCGACTTGTATCTGTTGGCGGGAACGACCTACATCTTGGGATCGCACTACTCGTCATTTTCTGAGGTCGCCGCGGCTCTGTCGGATCATGGTGGCTATGAGACATCGAAGGTCGCCGCTACCGAGCCCTTCTCCGTACGGCGTTTGATCGCTACGGGCCCGCCGGTTCCACACTGAGGCACCGGCTCACGTCGCGGAGAACGGGCGTACGATGACCGCACCCATGACCGACGCGTTCACCCGTCACCGCGCCGACATCGAGGCCGCACGCGCGTCTGGCGACCCTCGGCAGATCAAGGCGGCGTACCGCTCCCTGGGTACGTACCTCGAGGATGACACGGCCGATGATCTCGACCGCGTGCCCGTGTTGTCCTTCGGTGAGACGACCCCGGTCGTGGCTGCGGAGGTGCCGGCGGACGCGGACCTCGTGCTCGACGCGGGCTGTGGTCCGAACCCGGCACTGGCCATCGCCCTGGCGTCGCAAGCGGCGCGAACCGTGATCGTTCTGGACATCGGCCTCGGGACGTCGCGGTTGGCGTTGGCAGTGGCGGCCCGCTCCAATGTGCGGCTCGTCGCAGTGGTTGGCGATGTGGAAAGCCTGCCTTTTCGGAACGCAGCATTCGACGCCGTGGTCTGTGATGACACGATCGAGCATCTCCCCGACGACCGGCAAGGCGGCCGCGAGTTGAGTCGCGTCACGCGCGACGAAGGCACGGTGATCGTCGCAACTCCCAACCGCCGAAGCCTCGAGGTTCTGTGGCGCAAGGCCGCCGATCGGTCCCGGCTTCGTCGCCTTCCCGCCGCGGCCTACTTTGCGGCGGACAGCCACTTGCGCGAGTACACGCCGCGCGAGCTGACTAGCGTGCTCGACGCGTCGCTCGATGTTCGTTGTTTCGCGGTCGTCGGCTGGCGGGGAGGACGCACCGCTCGATGGGCGACTCGGGTCGTGCGGCGCAAACCTTTCCGCGGGTTCACCCGCACGATCGTCGCGGTTGCGCAGCCGGTTCGGTGAGCGACATCCCAGCCGTCACCGTTGCTGTGGTGGTCAAGGACCGCGCCGATCTCATGGCGGCCTGCCTGTGGGGCATCGAAGCGCAATGTGGTCCATCGTTCGAGATCGTGATCATCGACAACGAGAGCCGCGACGGAACATGGGAGCTGCTGGTCGAACGGTCAGAGGCTTCTGGTGGACGATTGCGAGTACGCCGCGAGGCCGGCAGCGTTGGCCGCGTTCGCAATGTCGCGTTGGCGGAGGCGCGTGCACCGGTGATCGCCTACGTCGACTCGGATTGCGTGCCTGAGCCGGGCTGGCTGGCGGCGGGAGTTCAGGCGCTCGGGGCCGACGCAGGAATCGGCGTGGTGCAAGGTCGTACCCGTCCAGATCCCAGTGCCGCTTCAGCTCCGTGGCCCGCGACACAGGACATCGACCGTCTGTCGGGCGCGTACGAAGCGTGCAACATCTTCTACCGGACGGACGTTCTCCGTCGCGCCGGAGGGTTCGACGAGGAGATCGGCTTCTTCGGCGAAGACACCAGTGCCGGGTGGAGCGTGCTCCGGCTCGGGTACCGCGCCGCGTTCGCGGGTGACGCGGTCGTCGACCATGCCGTGAGCCACCCCGGGATCGCATGGCACCTGCGCCGCGCGTTGCTGTACTGGAAGTGGAACCGCCTCGTGCGCCGCTTTCCCGAGATGCGCGAACAGTTGTTGTGGCATCGTCTGTTCCTCCGTCCCCGATCGGCGTGGTTCTTCGCCAGCGTCGTCGCGCTCGCGGCCGGGACCCGCCGGCCAGTGCTCGCGCTGGGCGCCGTGCCGTATCTGTGGTGGCGCCGGCCCAGACGGCTCGCGGCCCGGCCGATCGTCAACGCCGCCGGCGCGGTGGGCTTCGATGCGGCAGTGTGCGCCGCGCTGGTGGTCGGGACGATTCGGGAGCGGACCATTGTCCTCTGACCGCACGCGTCCGCTCGGGGGTGCGCACCGGATGGTGCGGCGCGGTCTGGTGGATGCGCTGAGGCTGCTGTACCGGACCCGACGGCTGGTGTTGATCGCTCGAATCCGCGTGTTGGCTGCGTGGCATCGGTCAACCATCAACCTCGATGTGGCTGCCGATCTGCGGCTCGGTCGCGGTGTTCGTGTTGTCGTTGACCCACGCGTAGAAATGACCGTGCGCATCGGTCCACGGACGCGCATCGACGACCAAGTGCTGTTGCTGTTGAAGGGCGGCACGCTCGAGTGCGGGCCCGAGACCTGGCTTCGCCGGCATGTCGTCCTGAACGTCTCGGGACATCTCGTTCTGGCCGAAGGGAACATCCTCTCGTGGGGCGCGGCAGTGCATTGCGCGGAATCAGTGACCTTCGAGGCGCTGGCGAGCGCAGCCGAAGGCGTCACCGTCGCGGACTCGACGCACTACTACACGACGCCGGAGCGTTTCTTCTACGAGAACACGCGCACCGAACCGGTGGTGATCGGACCGAATACTTGGCTCTGCCCGAAGTCAACCGTCACGCAAGGCGTGCGGATCGGCTCGCACTGCATCCTCGCGTCCAACTCAGTAGCGATCGCCGACATCCCGGACGGTCACCTGGCGTCAGGCGTGCCGGCGAGCGACATCCGGCCGTTGCGGCTGCCGTGGCGAGATCGCGACCCGTCTGTCGAGAGGGCCGGGGCTGAACGGCGCGAGGGATGACGCCGTCCGGCGCTCGGCCGCAGGTCAGTGTCGTCGTTCCGACCGTCGACCGCATCGCGCTGCTCGACCGCTGTCTCGACGGTCTCGCCGCTCAGAAGGGGGTCTCGTTCGAGGTACTCGTGGTTCACGACGGCGTCGCGGCCATCACCGACCTGCTCGATCGTCGCGCTGGCGACCTGCCACTTCGAGCGGTGTTGAGCTCCTTGCGGCCGCCCGCGCCCAAGCGCAACCTCGGCTGGCAGACGGCGCGTGGTGAAGTCGTCGCCTTCACCGATGACGATTGCGCGCCCCAGCCGGGCTGGCTGTCGGCGGGCCTGTCCGGCTTCACGGATGGCGTCGATGTGGTTCAGGGCAGCATCGGTCCCCATCCCGACGACGCCGGCAACCGCGGCACCTTCGCCCGCACACTCGAGGTCCGCCAGCTCACCGAGACGTTCCCGACCGCCAACGTCTTCTATCGGCGCGGTGCGATCGAGCGCGCGGGAGGGTTCGACGAGCGATTCGGCGGGGCGGCGGG
>JBEEGD010000370.1:0-9437 GCA_041166685.1 Acidimicrobiaceae bacterium
TTCGACGAGCACGGGAAGGAGGGCCCGGACGGTGGGCTCACCGCCGGTCAAACGGATCGAGGTGAACCCGTAGCGCTCGACGAGCAAGCGAGCGATGCGCTCGATCTCTTCGAACGTCAGGACCGCTTGGCGGGGGAGCCAGTTCATCCCCTCGGCGGGCATGCAATACGTGCACCGCAGGTTGCAGCGGTCCGTCACCGAGATGCGCAGGTCGCGATGCACCCGGCCAAAACCGTCCGTCAGCGCCTGTGTCACGACGGCCAGGTTAGGGGGATGACCTCCACTTCGTCATTTGCGGCCACACCGTCGCCATCGGGCAGCACGGCCAGCGCATTGGCTGCGGCCATCGCCGCCAACTGATGCGACCCCTGACCGCCGGCCGATCGGACTCGAAGGCGGCCGTCGATCGCCGCTACGACCACCCGCGCGTAGTGCACCTTGCCATCGGGATGGCGCCGGAGGTCGTCGTCCGCGATCGCTCGCAGCGTCGGGCGGTCGAGTGCGTCGTCGGCGTGACCCATCATCTTGCGCAGGGCGGGCCTCGCCAGCAGCTCGAAGGAGATGATTGACGAGACCGGGTTGCCCGGCAGACCGAAGACCGGTGTGCCGTCGAGGATGCCGAACGCGAACGGCTTCGCGGGACGGATGGCGATCTGCATCCACCGCATGTCGTCAGCTCGCTCGGAGAGCACCGCTTTGACTTCGTCGAAGTCGCCCATGCTCACGCCGCCGCTGGTGAGCAACGCGTCGCATGTCGCAACCGCGTGTTCGATCGCGGCAGTGATTGCGGCGCGATCGTCGCGTACAAGGCCGAGATCGACCGGATCACAGCCGGCTTCAGCAAGCATCGGGAGGAGCGCGTGCCGATTCGAATCGCGCAACTGTCCAGGGCGGAGCGGCACCGCGCCCTCGACCAACTCGTCGCCGGTCGACAGCACGCCGACGCGCAGTCTGGGCACCACGCTCACCTCGGTGACTCCGAGGCTGGCGAGCACGCCCAAGTGCGCGGCGCTCAGTTGCGTGCCCGCTTCGATGACGACGTCACCCGCGCGGATGTCGTCGCCCGCGCGGCGGATGTGATCACCCTCGCGGGCGGCCGCGTCGACGCGGACGCGTCGGCCCTCGTCGAGCGGCGCGGTCTGTTCGACGATCACGATGGCGTCGGCGCCTGCGGGCAGCGCGGCGCCGGTCATGATCCTCACCGCTTGTCCCGGACCGACGGTGACCGTCGACGGGTCACCGCCGGCGGCCAGCACACCCACGACCCGAAGCTCGACCGGCGCGCCGGACGTGTCGGCGGCCAGGACCGCGTACCCATCCATCGCCGAGTTGTCGAACGGCGGTACCGCTTCAACGGCCACCACCGGCTCGGTGAGCACGCAGCCGTAGGCCTCCTTCGCCGGAACCCGCGCCGGCGGCCGCGACTTCACGCGATCGAGCACGTGGGCGCGCGCCTCTGCGAGCGGGATCACAGCTTGCGAACGAACTCGGTGAGGAACGCGCGGAATTCCGGCCCGAGATCGTCGCGGCGAGCGGCCAGCTCTACGGTGGCACGCAGGTAGTCGAGCTTGTTGCCGGTGTCGTAACGGCCTTCGGAGAACGTGTACCCGTACACGTCTTGCGAGCTCAGCAGCAACGCGATCGCATCGGTCAACTGGATCTCACCGCCGACACCAGGTTGCACGTGCGCGAGCGCATCGAAGATCTCGGGCGTGAACACGTAGCGGCCCATCACCGCCAGATTCGACGGCGCATCGGCCCGCGTCGGCTTCTCGACGATCTCGAGGATGCGCACGAGGTTGTCACCGGCCGGTTCGGGACGAGCGCAGCCATACGGCGACGGGTCGTCCACTTCCATGAGCGCGATCACGCTGCTGTTGAGCCGTTCGTACGTCTCGATCATGCCTTCGAGCAACAACACCCGCTCGTCCATGATGTCGTCGCCGAGGAGCACGACGAACGGGTTGTCACCGACGTGCTTGCGGGCCACCGACACCGCGTGACCAAGCCCGAGGGGCTCGCCTTGGCGCACGTAGTGGATGTCGGCGAGCTCGGCGAGCGCTCGAATCTCCTTGAGGGCCTCGAGCTTGCCGCGTTGTTCGAGCTCGATCTCGAGTTCCACGTTGCGGTCGAAGTGATCCTCGAGCGTGCGCTTGCCCCGTCCGGTGATGATGAGGATGTCGTCGATGCCGGCGCGCGCTGCTTCCTCGACGACGTATTGGATCGCCGGCTTGTCGACGACCGGCAGCATCTCCTTCGGCTGTGCCTTGGTCGCAGGGAGAAAGCGGGTGCCCAACCCCGCGGCGGGGATCACGGCTTTGCGGACGGTCATGGAGCCTCTCTGCTGCCGAGCGATCGTTCCTCGCCCTTGCGGAGCCGTTCCAGGTTGTCACGGTGGCGCACAATGACAACAACCGCGACGCCCGCAAACGCGGCGACCTCCCAGCCAGGCCGTCCGGTGATCGCGATCGCGGCGACGACCACGACCACCATGACGATCGATGCGAGCACGGCCTTGCGCGTGAGCGCAGCGACGACCGCCCACGCAAGCGCGCCCAAGATCGCGGCAATGGGTTCGAGCACCGCCACCATTCCGGCCGCCGTGGCCACGCCTTTGCCACCCCGGAATCGGCGCGTCACGGGAGCGACGTGACCGAGGACCGCGGCTGCGCCCGCGGCCACACCGAGGCCGCGGCCCCCGACCCCGAGACCGACTCCCGCCGCGATCGCGCCCTTGCCGATGTCGCCGGCGAGGACCGCGACTCCGGCGCGCGCGCCGCCAAGGCGAAACGAGTTGGACGCGCCAGGGTTCCCCGAGCCCGCACCCTCGGGGTCGAAGCCGGACCGACGGCCAACCAACGCGGCGGTGGGGAAGCCGCCCAGCAGGTACGCACCGACGACCAGGAGCGCCGCTGCCACCACGCGGACACTGTACGTATGCCGCCTCTCCGGGTATCCTCTAGCACTCGACCTACCCGAGTGCTAACCACCTCCGGAGCAACGAAATGCCGACGTACGAGTACCGCTGCAAGGACTGTGGCGAGCATCTCGAGGTCGTGCAGGCATTCACCGACGACCCGCTGACCGAGTGCCCCGCATGCGGTGGTCCGCTGCGCAAGGTCTTCGGCAACATCGGCATCACCTTCAAAGGCTCGGGCTTCTACAAGACCGACAGCCGTTCGAAGAAGCCCGCGGCGGCCTCGTCGGACAGCAAGACCGACGGCTCATCCTCTGAGAAGTCCGACACCAAAGCCGACAAGCCCGACTCGAAGCCCGACTCGAAGTCCGAGTCGAAGCCGGACAAGAAGTCCGAGCCGAAGTCGGACTCGAAGAAGGAGTCCAGCTCCTCGAGCTCGTCCGACGCCAAGAGCGCATGACCGACGCCGATATCGGCGTCTTCGGCGGATCCGGCTTCTACGCATTCCTCGATGACGTCGAGGAGCACAAGGTCACCACGCCGTTCGGCGATCCGTCCGCGCCTGTCACCATCGGAAGGCTCGGTGAGACACGAGTCGCGTTCATCCCCCGGCATGGCCCGAAGCACGAGTTTCCTCCGCACCGGGTGAACTATCGGGCCAACGTGCACGCCATGCGCGAGCTCGGCGTGCGGGCTCTGCTTGCTCCCTTCGCGGCGGGCTCACTGCAGCCGACGATTCACCCCGGTGATTTCGTGGTGGTCGACCAGTTCGTCGATCGCACGTCGTGCCGGCCGGACACGTTCTACGACTCCTTCGACGACGGGCCGGTGCATGTGTCGCTCGCCGATCCGTACGACGAGCCTCTCCGCCAGCAGCTGGTCACGGCCGCCCGCGCGCTTGGCATCACCGTGCACGACGGCGGCACGGTCGTCGTCGTGCAAGGACCCCGCTTCTCGACCCGGGCCGAATCGTCGTGGTACCGGAGCCAAGGATGGGATGTCATCAACATGACGCAGTATCCCGAGGCCGCACTCGCCCGCGAGGCCGGGATCGCGTACGCGGCGGTGGCGCTCGTCACGGACTACGACACCGGCCTCGAGGGTGAGCCGGGTGAGGAGCCGGTGACGCAGGAGCAGGTGTTCGCCTTCTTCGAAGACAACGCGCACCGTGTGCGCGAGCTGCTGTTCACGATGATTCCGCGCCTCGCGTAGGATCTTCGCCAGTTCCCCTTCGGTCTGTCTCATCGAGGAGGAACGCGCATGCCGTTGCGCCCAAACCCCCGCGGCCGCGGCCGCGGTCGCCGCGTTGCCGTGCGTCGCCGCTTGTTGCCGCGACGAGTCCGGCATCATCCGATCACCCGCTGGCTCGCGGCCGCCGTTGTCGTGCTGGTCGCGGTGACCCTCTATCAGCACACGGTCGCGGTCGCGGTCGAGGCCCGCCGGCGATGGGGCGAGGAACGAACGGTGGTGGTCGCCCGTCACCGCATTGCGATGGGCGAGGTCGTCGAGGCCGACGCGGTGACGACCGAATCGTGGCCGGCCGCCGTCGTGCCGCCAGGGTCCGTGTCCGACTCGCCGGTCGGCCGTACGGCGATCGCCACCATCGAGACGGGGGAGGTGCTCGTCAGCGCTCGGCTCGCGCCCGACGGGCTCAGCGGTGTGGCCGCGCTCGTTCCGCCCGAGTGGCGAGCGCTCGCGATTCCCGTCGGGCCGACGGTGGTCGCGCTGTCGGTGGGAGATCACGTGGATCTCATCGCGGGATTCGACGTGGGCAACGCGAACGCCGGTCAAGCGCCCGCGTTCATCGTGGCCAGCGATGCGATCGTCGTCGCGGTTGACGAGCAGCGGGCCACTGTCGCGGTGCGCGACCGCGATGCTGCGCGCGTCGCGTTCGCCATCGTGGCCGGCACGGTCGTGCCGGCGCTGCGATCTATCTGAGACCGGTGGTGTACGCGATGAACACCAGTGCGCCGATGATCACGCGGTAGACGACGAACGGCGTGAAGCCGCGGGTTCTGATGAGGCGCAGCAGGAACCACACCGCGAGGTAGCCGCTCACGCCCGATGCGAGGATCCCCCACGCAAACGGGCCGGCGAACCCGGGCGGAAAGCCGTGAGCCACCTGCTTGCCGAGCTTGAGCGCGACCGCACCGCCGATGATCGGCAGGCCCATGAGGAACGACAGGCGAGCGGCGGCGTCGCGATCGAAGCCGAGCTTGCGGCCGACGCTGATCGTCACGCCTGAACGCGAGACACCAGGCGACAGCGCCAGCGCCTGGCCGGCGCCCATCAGCACCGCATCGCGCAGCCGGAAATCGGTCACCGGGCGATCGCCGGCGAGTCGGTCGGCCCAGTAGAGGATCAAGCCGAAGACGACGAGCATGATGCCGATGAGCCAGATCTGCCCGAGGTGCTCCTCGATGGGTGACTCGAGCAGCGCGCCGGTGATGGCACCGGGGATGCACGACAGCAGCAACAACCACGCGAGGCGGCGTTCGGTGTCGGGCGTCGGATGGTCGGCCGCCAGCGTGCCGGAGGTGACCATCGCAGGAGCTCGACTCGGAAGGAGACCTGCCTTCACGAGCGTGACGATGTCGGCCCGAAAGTAGGCGATCGCACCGATGAGCGTGCCCAAGTGGAGCGCAACGTCGAACGTCTTCTCGAGGTCCGCGTTGCCGGCGAAGTCGTGCCAGCCGAATGCCCACGGTGCGAGCAAGAGGTGGCCGCTCGACGAGATCGGCAGGAACTCGGAGAGACCTTGAACGATGCCCAGGACGATGGCGTGCAGGATTGGCACGCCGACTTCTTAGTGCGTGATCACGCGCCGGAGACAGTCACGTCACTGACGACGAGCGACACACCAGCGGCGGACATCGGCAACCATTCAACGTCGCTCCCTACTGCGAGAACGTCGTGGAGGATGCGCTGCAAGGTTGAGGCAATGGTGAATTCACGCAGCGGAGACCCGACTTCGCCACCGACGATGCGCAGGCCCTCGGCGCCCGTCGAGAAGTCACCCGAGACCGGGTTCACGCCGGAGTGCAGGCCCTGCACCGACTGCACCAGGACGCCCTCGCCTACATCGGCGATCAGTTCGGCTTGCGATTTCGTGCCGGGAAGCAGCGACACCGCTCGCGCACCTGCTCCTGGCGTCGACTTGAATCCGCGCACGGCCGACCCGGTCGAACGGGTGCCGAGCCGTCGTGCGGTGTACACGTTGTGCAGGAAGCCCTTCAAGACGCCGCCTTCGATGAGCGCGTTGCGACGCGTGGCGAGCCCCTCGCCATCGGTCTGGGTCGCGGTGAAGGCTTCGGGGTTGGTCGGGTCGTCGACGAGGGTGAGCAAGCCGCTTCCGATCGTGTCGCCGACGCGATCGGCGAAGGGAGAGCGGCCCTTCAGCACGGCCTCCCCGGACAGCGTGCTGCCGATGATGCCGAGCAGCTGCGCGGTGACGTAGGGATCCAGCACGACCGTGACACGCTGGCTCGGTGGCTTGGTGGCGCCGAGCATGCGGGTGGCGCGACGAGCCGCATCGGCGGCCGCGACCTCGATGTCGAGATCGCTGGGCTCGCGCCCGACGGAGAATCCGAACCCGGTCTGCGTCTCCTCGCCATCAGACGCCAGCACCGAGGCCACGACATACGCCGCCGTCTCGCGTCCCGCGGTGCGGATGCCCGTCGAGGTGACCACCGCGCGTTCCGCCGTCGAATCGACGTAGTCGGCCGACTCGACAACCGAAATGCGAGGGTCAGCGCCACGTGCCGCCTTCTCGAGGGCGATCGCCAATTCGACTTTGCGGTCGGCGGGGAAGTCGGCGAGCGCTTCCCGGTACAGATCGAGCTCGGCGACGGCAACACCGTCGGGCTCGGCCAAGCCAACGAACTCGTCAGCGGTTCCGAAGCCGGCGTTGTCGCGCGCTTCCGCGAGCGTTTCCGCGAGCACCTCCTCGTCGAGAGAACCGGCGTAGGCAAAACCGACGCGCTGATCACTGACAACTCGAATTCCGACGCCCTGCGTCTGCGCCGAGGAGAGTTGCTCGACGTCGCCCTCGTACGCCCGGATCTCGGTGTCACTCGAGCGCACGACAACGGCCTCGAGTTGCTCGCCGTCCTTCGCCCATCCGACGATGCGATCCCCGATCGCGAGGAGATCGTCGACATTGCGCTCGCTCATGCGATGTCTCCTCGGGGGCTCCGCCCCCGAACCCCAGCGCAGGCGGCTCCCTGGCGGTCGCTCGCCTGCGGCCGCATTCGCTCGCTGCGCTCGCTCATGCGGCGGTGCCGCCGATCGTCAGCGCCTTGACTCGCAGCGTGGGGACGCCGTCGCCGACCGGCACGCCTTGGCCGTCCTTGCCGCACATGCCGGGGGGACCCATCGCGAAGTCGTTGCCGATGGCCTCGATCATCGTGAGGACCTCAGGGCCATTGCCGATGAGATTGCCCTCGCGCAACGGATCGGTGATCTCGCCGTTCTCGATGAGGTACGCCTCGGTCATGCCGAACACGAAATCGCCAGTGGCGGTGTTGACCGATCCTCCACCCAACGCCTTCACGAACACGCCGCGCTCGGTGCCGGCGACGATGTCGGCGGGATCGTCGGCGCCCGCCAACAGGTACGTGTTCGTCATCCGCACCATCGGAAGGTGTTGATAGCTCTCGCGCCGGCCGTTGCCCGACCGCTGCCGGCCCTCTTTGCGCGAGCGCAAGAAGTCGTACATGTAGTCGGTGAGCACACCGTCCTCGATGAGCACGTTTCGGTGTGCGGGTGTGCCTTCGTCGTCGATGGCGAAGCAACCCCACTCTTCGCCCATCGTGCCGTCGTCGATGAGCGTGACGAGCGGCGAGGCCACTTGCTCGCCGCGGCGACCTTTGAAGACCGAGGCGCCCTTGCCGACGAGGTCGGCCTCGAGACCGTGACCGCAGGCCTCGTGGAACAAGACGCCGCCGCCGCCTGATCCGATGACGACGGGCATCGTGCCGGAGGGTGCGGGGCGAGCGTTGAGCTTGGTCAGCGCCTGGCGAGCGACTTTGCGGGCGTGCTCTTCGACGTCGACGCGGTCGAACAGCTCCCATCCGATGGTGTGGCCGATCGACTCGTAGCCGGTCTGCATCCCGGTGTCGCCCACGGCCACGCACTGGACCGCGAACAGCGTCTTGACCTGATCGTCGTCCGCCAGCAGCCCGTCGCTGTTCGCCACGAGGATGCGGCGGCGGCTGTTGGCGAGGCGGGCGGTGACCTGTTTGATGGCGCCGCCTTCGCCGCGGGCGGCCGCGTTGGCACGGTTGAGAAGCTGGACCTTGGCGGCCTTCGCGATCTCGTCGGGTTGGATGGCGACCTCGTTGGGGCGAGGAGCGGTGACCTTCGTGAGGTTCACGACGCGCTCTCCACTCGTGCTGCTCCGGGCCGCAGCCGCCGCGGCCTCCGCGGCGGTGCGCAATCCCTGCTCGGACAGATCAGCCGTGTGGGCGAACCCGGTGGTTTCCCCCACGACGACGCGGATGCCGGCACCACGGTCGCGACCGGAGCTCAGCTCCTCGATCTTGCCGTCGTCGAGGCGGGCGGACGACGACCGCTTGTCCTCGACGAAGATCTCGGCGAACTCACCGCCGGTACGCAGGGCCGCGCCGAGAACGCGCTGGATGACGGACTCTTCGAGCACAGGCTCCCCTTCGATGGTTGACCCAGTTCGCAGGCGAATCGGAGGCTGCGTATCGTACCCCGGTGCCCCTGGAACCAGGCCTGACCGCGGAGGTCGCGATCGCGGTGACCGACGATGACACCGCGATCGCCTTCGGGTCAGGCGAGGTGCCGGTGTTGGGGACGCCGCGAGTGGTCGCACTGGTCGAAGAGGCCGCGGTGAAAGCCCTCGAGAGTCGCCTTCCCACCGGTCAGACGACGGTCGGTATGCGGGTGCAGCTCGACCATCTGGCCCCGACGGCGGTGGGTCACAAGGTCCGCGCCGAAGCGACGCTCAAAGAGGTCGAGGGCCGCCGCCTCACGTTCGCGGTCGCCGTCCACGACGAGCGAGGACTGGTCGCGGCCGGCAAGGTCACCAGAGTGATCGTCGACATCGACCGCTTCATGGACAAAGCCCGCTAACCCTCGGCAAATCCCACTCAGACATACACAGATCTGTGTATGTCTGAGTGGGATTTCGAGATGGTCAGGTCATCCGGGACGGACCGGAGCGGCCTTCTACCGTCACCTTGCGTTCGGTGAACAGCCAGTCGCCGGTGGCGTCGTCGCGGGCGAGCTCGTCGCGATAGGTGCCCCAGTGGTCGGGGCCGATCTCGGTGACCACGAAAAAATACGACTTCGAGGTGGCCCGGCCAGCGGTGACATCGACGTTGATCTGGATGCTGGACACGTGATGGCGCACGAACGCGGTGGTCGACGCCGACTTCAGCTTCTGTCCGGCGCCGACGAACACCCCCGCGATGGCGGCTCGACCCTCGTGCCGGCCCACACCGACCACTTCGAGCACGCCGTCTTCGACGAAGCACGCTGCTGCTTCCTCGAA
>JBEEGD010000371.1:0-6253 GCA_041166685.1 Acidimicrobiaceae bacterium
ACAGCCTCCGCACCGTTGCCACCGGTGAGCTCGAGAACTTGTTCGACGTGGGTGCCGTCCCCGACGACTCCGTGGTGGGCACCAATGGACACCGCGAGCTTGACGGCCTCCGGGTTGCGGTCGACGACGATGAGCTCGGCGGAACTCAGCGCCTTCAGTACCTGGATGCCTATGTGGCCAAGTCCGCCGGCACCGATGATGACGCAGCGATCGCGGGGGGTGAGACGCCGCGCGGCCTTGGCTGCCGCGTGGTAGGCGGTGAGGCCGGCATCGGCGAGATTAGGTCGCGTCCGACCCAGGTCGTAAACGTGGCGCATCAGCACCACGTCGACAAGGGCACCCACATGCTCAAGGAGGCCGGCAACTGGGCAACGCCGTGGGTGCATAACCTGATCGTGTCGAATGTGCCGGGACCGCAGGCGCAGCTGTACTTCTTGGGCTGTGAAGTCGAGGCGATGTATCCGCTGGGCCCGCTGTTTCACGGCTGCGGTCTGAACGTTACGGCGATGTCGCTGAACGGCAAGCTGAACGTCGGCGTCATCTCCTGCCCGGAGCTGCCCGACCTGTGGCGACTGGTCGATGATTTCGACATTGCGCTCGAGGAGTTGCTCGAATGCGCGGGTGCGGCTCGCATGTGAAGTGGCGGTGGGGATCGCCGGGGACCGTCGACACGCGTTGCCCCAGGCAGATGCACGGAGCCGCGGTCTCGGACGTGTCTTGATGCTCAAGTGGCGACTAGGGACTGCAATGCTTCGCGTGTCTCGGCGTCCGCAGAGTAGATGACGGTTCCGACCATTCCTCGGGTCAACAAGACCTTGTAGACATTGCGAACGAGCAGATCGAAGCGGCGATCAGAAACTGCCGTCTGATTGCGGAAGTCTGGATCCTTGTTTGCGCTCCGAACCGAAATGAACCGGCCATCGCGCCACACCAAATCAGGACCGATGATGACGCCGTTCCAGTCGTACTCGAATCCCTGCGCGGTGTAGATGCAGCCGACCTGTCCGAAGCCGCCGTCTTCAGTTGCCCAGAGCGCACTCGGCGGGGCATCTCCGATACGTCGATCGCTCTTGCTGTTCCAAGGACGCGCCCAGTCACCGATGTGGACGTCCGGCACCAGCGTTCCGTCCTTGCGTGCTTCACTCCAGCGCCAACAGAACCCGGCGGTCATTCGTGCCGAATACCCGTAGTCGATCTTTTCTCGGAGAAGACTTTCCAGATCGAATGGACTGTCGACGAGTTGCACCTCGAACTGGGGATCACCGTGCCACGGCACCGGTGGGTCTTCGGTCAGCCCAAGCAGTCGCGCCACCCAGAGGAGGTATTCTTCGCTTCCGCCGCAACGGAACTGCGCTCCAAGTTCGATGTGCTGGAAGTCGTGACCGAGGTGAGTTGAGTGCCGCTCAATCTGTCCCAATGTACCCATCTCGCCCGGGCGCACGACTTGGTTCTCGTCGAGTAGAAATACCGGAACGCGAGCTGCGGCAATGAGTTCATCGAGTTGTGTTCGATCGGTTCGGAATTCAGCCCGTGTGTAGCGGTTCGCGGACGTCTCTCGGATGCGGTGGGCCTCGTCCATGATCAACACGTCCAGCCCGTTCGGATCGGCCGACATGAACTGGTTGAAGTACTTGAACATAGCCTGCACTGCCCGAGCGCGATGACCTGCAACCTTGCGCAGCGTCTGAGTGAATGACCTCGACCCCGTCGCGTGCACGACGGTGCGGCCTCTGCGTGCGAGTTCGCCCAGAACGGAGAGCGCAACTGCGCTCTTTCCCGAACCGGGCCCACCCGTCACCGCGATGACTCGCTTCCTGTCCCCAGCGCGGGCATGTTCGACAGTGTGCAAGATCAAGTCGACAGCAAGCTGTTGATTGCCGATCAGTTGAAATTGTGGCCGGTCGCGGATCTCCGTGGCTGCGACTTTGAGCAACTGGGTCGAGGGCGCGACAGCCGAGTGCATGAGGATATCCCCTGACGCATGACCCGGTCGTGCGGCGAGTCGTGACCTGAGGAAGTCCGCCATCGCGGCTTTGTCCGCGCCCGTGAAGAACCGTCCGTTTGTGGACACTGGAACTGCCAGAAGGTCTTTGAATTCGGATGGGTTAACCGCGTTATGAAGGTAGGCCATGCCAGCGAGCGCATCGGGCTGGTCCGAGATGGCGCGGGCAAAATTCGCCAGGTACTCGCAGTAACCACGGACTTGTACGACTGGATGCAACTTTGGCGGACCCGGCATGCCCGGAACCTCGACGAGTTCCGAGTCGCCTTCAAACGTGAACGCGGTGGACCACTGCTTCAGCTCGACGATTACATACGACGGTTGTCCCGTCAGGGGGTGGACTCCGGCCAAGATTACGTCAGTTCGTTGAGATGTGAGTGGGAGGTGGTACTCCACAAGCATCTCGACTTCGCCGAGACCGGCATCAACGAGATCAGTCGCAAATGCAGGAAGGCTCTTCCGCCACGACGATTGTTCGGATGGAGACGCGCGTCGACCGGTTTGGTACAACATCTGCTCCAACAGCTGCTCGACGAGCGATTGGGGTTCCTGGCCACGAACGCGATCGGCGGTCGTCCTGATAAGCGTCAAGTCGGGTCCCCTGCGCAGCACGAAACAAGTCGTGCGGGTGGGGACATATCCGGCAGCTAGTCGCTCGCGATGGAAGTCCGTCGAACCGCGACCGTCATGCTAGTGCAGCCATCCGACGGCCACGTCGCCTCGCGAGCCGCGATCGTCGTCGAATTGTCCGCCTGAGACCGAAGCGACCGAGCATCAGTGATCCACGGTCGCAGGTGGAACAGTCGTTTCTGTTTCGCCAAGCAATTCGCGGGTCGTCCATCACTCTGGCGATGACCAGGTCTTAGTGTCTTCATGTGGCAAAGATGGATCCAGGGATCTACGAAGTACTCGTCACCGAGGCGCTGCGCGCGCAGCTTGCCTCATTCGAGCCCCGCTCTCGGCCGACCCGTCCACTGCATACAGCTGAGGCCGCAGACCGGATCGCGCTCCATCTGAGTCGACAAATTGAGCAATCTCTTGCAGCCGTTGGCGACAGTGATCGAGTAAGAGTCGGCATCGAAGTTGCGCGTGATCTGATTGGCCGCCTTGCCGATGTCGACATTTCCGCCGCGCTCGCCGAACCGGGGGAGGTCCTGCATGCGATCCTCGAACGGCGGCCTGACGGGACGCCGGAGTCGATCGCCGAACCGCTCATCCCTCTGCTCGACACCACGCTCCTGACAAACGCGCCTGGCGAGCCGGTGCTTTTGAAACAGCTCGATGCCGAGATCGATTCGGCCGACGCCATCGATGTCGTTATGGCATTTATTCGACGTAGCGGCATCAACCCGCTTCTCGCATCACTGCGTCGTCACTGCGAACGTGATCGGCCGTTGCGAGTTCTCACCACCACGTACACCGGCTCGACCGAGCGGGCTGCGCTCGACGAACTTGTCCGCCTCGGTGCTGATGTACGCATTTCGTACGACCTCACCGGTACTCGTCTCCACGCGAAGGCATGGACCTTCTACCGCCGCTCCGGCTTCTCGACGGCTTACGTCGGCTCGTCTAATCTCACCCATTCGGCTCAGCACACCGGCCTCGAGTGGAACATCCGTGCCTCGTCGGCCAGGAACCCTGACATCCTCGCTAAATTTGAAGCCGTATTCGAGAGTTATTGGCAGAACACCGACTTCGTTCCCTACGACCCGGACCAGTTCGACGTAGAGAGCGAAAGGGCCGGCCGCACTGACACTGGGCCTGTCGTGGTGCTAAGTCCCATCGAGCTTCGCCTCGAGCCGTTTCAGGAGCGCCTACTGGAACAGATCTCGGTGTCACGCGGGCGCGGTCACCATCGCAACCTACTCGTCGCGGCGACTGGCACGGGTAAGACGGTCATGGCGGCCGTCGACTACGCACAACTCCGCGAAGACTTGCCGCGGTCTCGCCTATTGTTCGTCGCGCACCGGAACGAGATTCTTGATCAGAGTCTGGCCACCTTCCGCTATGCCATGCGTGACGCGTCGTTTGGCGAGAAGTGGATCGGCGGCGCCCGCCCGCGACATTTCGAACACGTCTTTGCTTCGATCCAAAGTCTCAATGCCGCTGATCTCGACGATCTCGCGCCCGATCATTTCGATGTCGTCATCGTCGATGAGTTTCACCACGCGGCTGCACCTTCTTACCGGAAGCTCCTCGACCACGTGGAGCCCAAGGAGCTGCTCGGCCTTACGGCCACGCCGGAACGCAGCGACGACCTCTCGATCCTGCACTGGTTCGACCATCGCATTGCCGCCGAGCTCCGCTTGTGGGATGCCGTCGACCAGCATCGCCTCGCGCCGTTCATGTATTTCGGCATCTACGACGGAATCGATTTAACCGATATCCCGTGGCGCCGCGGCCAGGGCTACGACATCGAAGCGCTTTGCAACCTGTACACCAGCACCGACGCGTGGGCTCGCACCGTCCTGCAAGAGGTGCTCCGTCTCGCTGACAATCCCAGCACCATGCGAACTTTGGGCTTCTGCGTCAGCATCGATCACGCCCGATTTATGGCGAAACACTTCAATAGTGCAGGCGTGCCGTCTGTCGCGGTGTGGGGTGACAGCGCGCCGGCTGACCGCAAGGCTGCACTCCAAGACTTGGCCGCCGGCAGAATCCGCGCCGTGTTCTCAGTGGATCTCTTCAACGAAGGAATAGACCTGCCGGGTGTCGACACAGTGCTCATGCTGCGTCCGACCGAGAGCCCAACATTGTTTCTCCAACAACTTGGACGTGGACTGCGTCGGTCAAAGGGCAAGACCTTCTGCACCGTTCTCGACTTCGTTGGCACTCACCGCCGCGAGTTCCGATTCGACCGCCGCTACCGCGCTCTCATCGGGGGCACGCGCCGTGACATCGAACGGGCTGTGCAGCAAGGCTTTCCATTTCTGCCTGCCGGTTGTTATATGCATCTCGACGAGAAGGCTTCCGAAATCGTGCAGCGCAGCTTGCGTGAGGCAATTCCAACACGCTGGCCGGCTCGCGTCGAGGAGCTTCGTGTCATCCACACCGAGCACCCCGATGTCACGCTATCGAAGTACCTCAACGAATCCGGACTCGATCTGCCCGACGTGTACGACGGTTCGCGCGGTTGGTCGGATCTCTGTGAGGCGGCCGGCGTCCCGGTCGAGCCGGCGGGCGAACACGAGACGGCGCTGCGCCGGGCGCTCGGCCGACTGCTGCACGTCGATGACGATGAACGCATCGCCGCCTACCGGCGGCTCCTCGAAACATCTAAACCTGTTGAGGTAGAATCAATGTCGGAACGTGAACGTCGCCTGGTCCGCATGCTCGTCGCCAGCGTAGGCGACCAAGTATTCACCAAAGATGACTCGTTGCAGGATGCCGTCAACCTCCTGGGGGCACACCCGCAGGTATGTACCGAGCTCGCCCAGCTCCTCATCGAGCTCGACGAGAGGGTCGACCATCTCCATGGCGACCTTGAGCGACATCCGGGTGTTCCGCTGCAGGTGCACGCCCGATACTCGCGCATAGAGATTTTGGCCGCCTTGGGCATAGGGGCCAAAGCCAAAGTCGCCGCGTGGCAGACCGGCGTGTACGAAGCGAAGTTTGAAAATGCTGAGTTGTTGGCCTTCACTCTCGACAAGAGCACCGGCGCATTCTCACCAACCACGCGGTACCGTGACTACGCCGTCAGTCGCGCGCTCATCCATTGGGAGAGCCAGTCCGTGACTCGGGCTGATAGCGACACGGGTCTGCGGTACCGAAACCACCAACAAGACGGTCGGTCGATCATGCTGTTCACCCGTCTTCGCGCCGACGACCGTGCCTTTTGGTTCCTCGGGCCCGCGATCTACCGTGGCCACCTCGGTGAAAAGCCGATGGCCATCACGTGGGAATTGCATACTCCATTGCCCGGCGATCTGTATCAATCGTTCGCCGCCGCGGTTGCGTGACCAGCGATACTCGTGACGAGTCCTGCGATTGTCGGCACCTCGAGTGCACCGATGCCGTAGCGATTGGCGTTGACCGTCGAAACCACCTCATCGCCTTCCAACGACGAGTCGACTACGGGTGAGCTCGTAGCTCTCTTATCGGAAACCCGTGAGTTTCGCGAACCCGTCGTGCGGCATAGTGGCATCGTCGCATCCGGGTCCGACACGACGCCGCGAGCAGAGCTCGGAGTGCTAGCCAAGGTTGACGAACGGAGCCGCCAGCAGAGAGGAATCCCAGCGATGGCCAAGACAC
>JBEEGD010000372.1:0-10912 GCA_041166685.1 Acidimicrobiaceae bacterium
CATGGAGAACATGCCGTGCCCGAACACGCTCGGCAGGCCCGCCTCCTTGGCTTTCACCTCGTCGTGATGCATCGGGTTGAAGTCACCTGACGCTCCCGCGTACATCACGAGGTCGGTGCGGGTGAGCTCATGGCTCACCGCCGGTGCCTCGTCGCCCTCGTTCACGTCGTCGAAGAACAGCTTTTCCTCAGCCACGGCGGTCATGGTGGCACAACCCTGACACCGGTGTCAGGCTCCGACGACCCGGAAGGCATACACGCCGCTCAGCGCGGCAAGCGGCGAGCCTTCGCCGGTCGACGTGCCGTAACCGCCATAGACGGAGTCGAGGTACGCGGTCGGAGCCGAGGACGGCGGCCCGAGCAACGGGCGTGCGGCCAGCGGCAGGCCCGTGTTCGCATCGATGGCGTCGATCTGGAAGTCGAAGGTCGACGGCACGAGCACCACACCGTTCACGTAGGTCGGCGGACCGTACGCCTGGCGCGAGACCGGGCCTCGCCACAGGATCGCTCCGTCGCTCGCTCGGATCGCGTGCAACGAGAACATGCGCCCCGGGTCGTCGGCCACCGACGGGACCCCGGAATCGGGACCGCTGTCCAGCGGCTGGTCGTTCGGCGTCGAGATCGCGGTCGCGGCGAACACGGCGGGTTCGCCGTTCACCAATCCAACGGCGGGTGACGACAGCACGCCGCCAACGGCGAAGCCGGCCGTCGCGTGCCCCGGCTGGCCGACCTGCGTCTTCCACGCGAGCGCGCCGGTGCGCTCGTCGAGCGCGTAGTACCAACCGTCCTTGCTGCCAGCGCCGACGCGGCCACCGGGAAGCAGGTTGAGCGCCCCTCCGAAGTCATCGTCGTAGCGGGCGGTGTCGCCACTGTGCGGTCCGTAGTTCCAGACGTGCGCGCCGGTCGCGAGATCGATGCCCCACACATGCTCACCGACGGTGTCGGCGGCATCGTTCAAGCACGACGCGGTACCGAAGAACACCATCCCCCGCCGGACGTCGACGGCCGGCGAACCCCACACTCCCGCGCACCCCGACGAACCATCACCGGAGTTGCGCGTCAACAGGTCCGGTCCGGTGTAGGCGACCTTCTCCTCCGGATCGAACTTCCAGAGCGGCGTGAGTGCGTCTGCGGTCAACGCGAACTTCAGTACGCCCGTGCGACCGACGTTCTCCGCGTTGTGCACATCCATGCCGACCAACACCGACGTGCGCCCGTTGCGCTCCTTCACGATCGCGGGTGACGACTCGATCTCGACCTGGTCACCCGGTGTCGCGCAGCGCTCGACATCGGCGCGGGGATCGACGCACACGCTCGCGACCTTCTCACCGGTCATCGCGTCGAGCGCGTACAACGTCGCGCCACCTCCGAACAGAATCAGCTTGCGCTTGCCCACCTCCGCATACGCCGCGGACGAGACGATGCGGCCGAAGCCCACGCTCGACGTGTCGTCGACGTGGAACGTCCACTCGGGTGTCACCGGTCCGGGCGGCGGATCAGTGGCGAAGGAGTAGAAGTTGCCAGCCCAGTCGCCGATGAACACGTGGCCATCGACGATCGTCGGCGACGCCGACGTTGCATCCGGCGTCGTGAAGTTCCACTTCGGCGCGAGCGTCGGCGCCGACAGCGTCGTCACGGACGAGCAGTCGTCCCGTTGAGCAAACGAGCGTCCCGCATCGTGGCCGAACATCGGCCAGTCGCACCTCGCCGGCTCGCGACGAGCGTTGGCGCTCGGCACCGCAACGATCGAAAGGACGACGGCGGCGAGCAGCGCCCGCCTCAGCACTGCGTGGGCACAACCACTTGGCCGGCGCCGTTCGTGATCGGTGATGCCGGCGCCGCCGGAGCAGTACCGCCGCCGGCTACTACCCCGCACGTTCCTACGTAGGCGCCCGGCAGCGGGTACGGCCCGATCGGTGAGCCCTCGGGATTCGGATCCTCGTACACCTGCACGCCCGGCTCGACGTGGACGGTCCCCTCTTGGTTGTGCCAATGCTTGATGCCACCCGGACCGCAGTCCGCGGCGGTGTCGCTGGGGCCGCCGCAACTCTCCGGGTCCCACTGCTTGCCGTCGTAGTTGGCGGCGTCACGCGACTTCTTGCGGTTGCCGCCTTGGTACGCCGTGCGTTGCTGCGTCTGGACCGATTCACACACGCCGTCGGCGCACGAACCGAACCCCGCATCGACGAGCGGCAACGGGTGCGTCAGGAGGTAGTGCACGTTGCCGGACTGCAGCGCGTCCAACCAGGCGCCCACCGAGTCCGGTGACACGTTGAACACGACGGCGCCTCCGTCGCTCGGCCCATCGGCGATCTTCGACGACGAGTCGTGCTCACCGTTGTCGAGGTTGTCGTCGGCCCCCATGTACACGCGCACACCCGTGCTCGGATCGAAGCCGTTCGGATCGCCACTGGTCGTCGGCGCGCTCGGACTCTCGCCGTCGGCCGTCTGCTGCGTGCCGACGCGGAACGGCTCGTGTCCGCTCCCGTCGCTCACGTTCACCGTGAGGCTCTGACAACCCTGCTCGACACGATCCGGATGGATGGAGTCGTCGGCGTGGCCGGAACACCCCTGCCGCGCCGGTCGGTAGTTGCCGTCGCTCACGCCGGCGATCGCGACCCCCGCGCTCATCACTGCCACCGCTGCCACGAGCAGCCCGATCACGATCCCGCGCCTCATACCCTGAAGTCCCCCCTCGAACTGACACAAGCGTCAGGTTCCGGATTCGCCAGGTTCGGCCGAAATTCCTCTATCGGCCGTCGAGGAGGAGCGCCGCGAGCTGGTCGTGATGCCAGCCCGACGTGCCGAGCAGGTGCTCCGACGCATACGCCCGACGGATGTAGAGGTGCAGGTCGTGCTCCCACGTGTAGCCGATGCCGCCGTGGATCTGGATGCCGTCCTTGGCACACAGCGTCGCGGCCCGACCCGCGGCCGCCTTCGCCACGTGCGCGGCACGGTGACGGTCCTGGTCGTCGGCATCGATCGCCATCGCCGCGTAGTACGTGGCGCTCACGGCGCGCTCGACGGCCAACGACATGTTGGCCAGCTTGTGCTGGATCGCTTGGAAGCTGCCGATGGGGACGTCGAACTGCACGCGCTGCTTCGCGTACTCGAGCGTCGTGTGCAACAACCAGCGAGCCGTGCCGACGAGCTCGGCGGCGACCGCGACCCAGGCGCGCTCGAGCCAGTCGTCGATGTTCACGGTCGTATGCGGCCGCGCCGGGTGAACATCGACTTCGAAAATGCGTCGTGACCAGTCGACCGACCCAACGGCGCGTGCGTCGGACACGACGCTGCGCGTCACGCCAGAGCTCCACACCGACAGCACGTCGTCGACGCGGTCGGCCTCGAGGACGAACGTCTTCATTGACTCGTCGTTGACGGTCCACTGACCGTCAGCACCGGCGAGCGCGACCGACGCGGTGCCGTCGACGTCCATGAGACGCCTCGCCAGGACGGTCGACAGATACGGACCAGGCGCGAGCACCGCGCCACATTCCTCCAAGAACAAGCACAGATCGACCAGCGGACCGTCGGCGAGCACGACCCACTCCCGGAGGTGCTCCCACAACGGATCCGCCGCCGCGGGATCGTCGATGTGCGCTCGAACCAGCGACATCGGACAGTGCTTCGTGAGCAGCGCCCGCGCGGTGTCCCGCAACATGACTTGCTCGTCGCTCATCGTGAAGTCCATCAGCGCGGCAGCCCGAGGATGCGCGTCGCGATGATGTTGCGCTGGATCTCGCTCGACCCGCCGGCGACGGTGTTGGCAAAGCTGACGAAGAACGAATGCGCCCAGCGGCCGTTCTCCGCGCCGCGTTCGGGATCGGCCACCGCGCCGAATGGTCCCTGGATCTGCATGCCGAGCTCGTACAGCGCCTTGCCGAGCTCGCTCGTCGCCAGCTTCAAGTAGCTGTGCTCCGGCGCCGAGCTTCCTTGAGCGAAGGATGCGAAGCCCTTGTACCCGAGGGCCCGGAGCGACGCGACCTCCTCGTACGCCTCCGCGATGCGGCGCCGGATCCCCGCATCGCCGTCGACGCCGCACCGAACCGCGAGCGCACAGAGGTCGTCGACCGCTTGTTGCGCCTGCGCGACCGACTGCAACCACAAGCCGCCGCGTTCGTGGGCGAGCGAGCCCATGGTGATCCGCCAGCCATCGTTGACATCGCCGACCAGGTTGGCCGCCGGCACCTCGACGTCGGTGAAGAAGACCTCGGCGAAGTCCTCGGCACCAGTGAGGTGCTTGAGCGGACGCACATCGATGCCCGGGGTGTCCATGTCGATGATCAGAACGCTGATGCCCTTGTGCTTGGGTGCGCTCGGATCCGTGCGGACGTAGCAGAAGCACTTCTCCGCGATCATCGAGTACGACGTCCAGACCTTCTGCCCGTTCACGATGAACGGACCGTCGCTGCCGTCCTGCACGGCGCGCGTGGTGAGCGATGCCAGGTCGCTGCCAGCGTTCGGCTCGCTCATACCGATGCACCACACGAGGTCGCCGCGGATCGAAGGCGCGGCCAAAGCGCGCTGCTGCTCGTTGCCGAACTCCAGCAGGCTCGGCGCGGCGATGGCGTAGCCCGGGAAGTGAAGGCTGCGCGGGATGCGACGACGGCCCAGCTCCTCCATGAAGATGAGCGTCTGCACCGGGGTGGCGTTGCGCCCTCCCAGCTCGGGCGGGTATCCCGGGATCATCCACCCGTGATCGAAGAGCGTCGCCTGCCACTCGCGGGCCCAGGCCGGTATGTCGAAGCCGCCGCCTTCGGTGAAGTCGCGGCCCTGCTTCGCCTCAGGCGGCGCGTGCGCCTCGAGGAACTCGACCAACTCGGAGCGAAACGCCTCGTCGGCGGCGCTCCACTCCAGCTTCACGGGCTCGGAAAGAAGAACGGCGGAATCGAGCCGTCGGACTTGGCGAACAGCGCGGTCCGCACGTCATCGACCGAATCGATCGTCCACGGCTTGTCGCTCGTTGCTTCGGTGAGCGGACGCCAACCCTCGAGTAGCTGCACCACACCGCCCTGCACCTTCACGACTTGTCCGTTGATGCCCGCGCAGCGGTCCGACGCCAGCCAGGCCGCGACGGCAGCCACGTTCTCCGGCCCGAACTTGTCGAACTCGCCTTCTTTCGCCTGCATGTAGTCGCCGGCCACGGCCTCGGTGAGCCGCGTGCGAGCGACCGGCGCGATGCAGTTGACTCGCACGCCGACCCGCTCGAGCTCGCGCGCCATCACGATCGTCAACGACGCGATGCCCGCCTTGGCTGCGGCGTAGTTGACCTGGCCGGCGTTGCCGTAGAGGCCGGACTCGCTCGCGGTGTTGACGATCGCGCCACCGACCGGCGCACCGGTCTCCTTGGAACGCGCCCGCCAATACGAAGCGGCGTGCCGGGAGGTGCAGAAGTGCCCCTTGAGATGGACATCGACGACGAGATCCCACTCGTCCTCGTCCATGTTGAAGCTCATCTTGTCCCTGAGGATGCCAGCATTGTTGACGAGGACGTCGAGCCCGCCGAAGGTGTCGACGGCCTGTTCGATGAGGTCCTTCGCATCGGAGAACGACGCGACGCTGCCGTAGTTGGCCGCGGCACGACCCCCGGCGGCGACGATCTCGTCGACGACTTGTTGCGCCGGGGTTGCGTCGGCACCCGCGCCTTCGCTCGACCCGCCGAGATCGTTCACGACGACTGCCGCGCCCTCACTCGCGAGCAGCAGCGCCTCTTCGCGCCCGATCCCACGGCCCGCGCCGGTGACGATCGCCACCTTCCCGTCGAACAGCCCCATTCACTCCCCCGTCGTCCGTTTGCGAGATTCCTGACATGCGTGTCAGGTGGCCTACCGTACCCGTCATGCCCGAGGAGACGCCCATCGAGGAACAGCTGCTTGTCGAAGTGGACGGCGGCGTCGCTCGTATCACGATCAACCGTCCCGAAGCTGGCAACTCCCTCACCGCGCAGATGCGCGATTCGTTGTCCGACACCTTCGACGAGCTGTCCGCGACGCTCGGCGTGCGCGCCATCGTGCTGACGGGCGCAGGCGATCGCCACTTCTGTACGGGCGCGGGACTGGGTGGGGCGCAGAAACCCGGACCGCCTCGACCTGACGACGCGCCCGAACGTGCGTTGGGTGACATTGCCAGGATGATCCGGAGGGGATGGCAACGGCTGATCGGTTCGATTCTCGATTGCGAGAAGCCCGTCATCGCGTCGGTCAACGGCACGGCCGCCGGAGGCGGAGCCAATCTCGTGCTGGCGGCCGACCTCGTGGTCATGTCGGATACCGCACGCCTGATCGAGGTTTTCGTGCGGCGAGGGATCATCCCCGACGCCGGCGGGTGCTACCTCTTACCGCGCATCGTCGGACCGCAGCGTGCCAAGGAGATGATGTTCTTCGGCGACGACCTCTCGGCCGCCGACGCCGAGCGATTCGGCATCGCCAACCGCGTGGTTCCCGCCGCCGACTTGGCGAAGGTCACCGGTGAATGGGCCGAGCGACTGGCCGCCGCGCCGACGAAAACCGTGGCGATGACGAAGTGGCTCCTCAATCGCTCGTTCGAGTCGAGCCGGCACACCGCGTTCGAAGAAGAGGGCTACGTACAGGAGATGGTGAACACGACCGCCGACTCGGCCGAAGGGGTGAAGGCCTTCATGGAGCGACGACCCCCTGACTTCAAGGGGTGGTAGCGGAGCGACGATCCCCTGACTTCACGCCTTGCTAGCGGTACGGTTTGCCTGGATGTGCGGGCGGGCACCCTTTGGGGCTCCACCAACGATCAGGGAGCGACCGTGTCCGTAGTCGAACCAATCCCAGCGCTCATCCAGTCGAGACGTCGGTTGGCGTCGGAGCTCCTGAGTGCGGCTGCCCGCCACTCAGCTGTCGTTGACGAGATCCACGACCTCGAGGTGTTGCGCGATGAGCGCCCGTGGACCGAGGGCGAAGCCGAACGCTACGCCGAGCTACGAGGTCTACGAGGCGAAGCGCGCCGGCGTCACGATCTCGCGGCCAGAGACCTGAAGCGGCTCATGGCCGGCGCTCGCCTTTGGTGATGCCGATTCGCACGTACGCGGCGTCGGGGATCGCATCGACGTCCTTGTAGACGTGGTGGGTGCAGGGCTCCCCTGCTCGCTCGGGCGGATACTCGATCGAGGTGGGTGTGCCTCCCCACTCGACGGGTTGGATCTCGTTGTTGACGGAGCAGTGCACGCAGTACACCGGCAACGCGTCACGATCGAAGGTGCGCGGACCGCGCTCGCGCAAGGTGAGATAGGGCCCTCCGTCGTCGTCGTAACGGCCTTCATCGATCAACCGCCCGCCGCTGCCACAGCGGAATGACAGCACGATCTTCTCGTCATCCTCGCTGACCTCGCAGCCACCGCCGTTGGCGACCATCGCTCGGGCGATCGCCTTCGCCCGCACCGTCGCCGGGAGCGTCTCCCATGGCGG
The DNA here is from genome assembly GCA_041166685.1 of Acidimicrobiaceae bacterium. Taxonomy (GTDB): domain Bacteria; phylum Actinomycetota; class Acidimicrobiia; order Acidimicrobiales; family JACDCH01; genus DASUCS01. The sequence goes on from JBEEGD010000372.1 coordinate 7,436, forward strand.
CGCGCCCGAAGGCTCGCGGCGCCCGCGCACGAAGTCGTCCCCGCTGGTGCGCACCGCGCGCTCAACCGCGTCTTCGCCGAACTCGCGGCCAATGAAGGAGAGGAGCGATGTGAGCCATTCGATCGAGTAGATCTGCAGTCCTCGTATGCGCTGCGCCGCGTCGTCGAGGAGCGCAAGCGCGTCGTCCGATCGGCCGTCGACGATGGCCTGCTTGACCCGATCCAACGGAGCCACCGTCATCGACTCGAGCTCGGCTTCGGTAAGGCTCATCGCTTCTACCTCCGGGTCAGTAACAGGCACCCACCGAGCGGTCCGCCACCGGCGGCCGCAACGGCCACTTCGGGTTGACGACCCCCGGGCCGCACCACTTGGCGATCGCCGCCTTCGCCCCACAACTGCACACAGGCTTCATGGATGAACCCGTAGCCGTGCAGCCGGCCGGACGACAGTTGGCCGCCATGGGTGTTCAGCGGGATGACGCCCTCGCGGGCGATGCGTTCGCCACCGTCGATGAACGGGCCACCCTCGCCCTTGCCGCAGAAACCCAGCGCCTCGAGCCAGGCCAGTGTGATGAAGCTGAAACCGTCGTAGCACTCGGCCACGTCGACATCCGCGGGCTTGAGGTCGGTACGCGTCCACATCTGCGCGGCGGCGTCGCGCAACGCCATCGTCGTGAGGTCGTCCCACTGATCCCATGACGGCCGTCCGTGAATGGCGGAACCGACGGCTTCGACCTGGATCGGTTGCTTCCGGAACCCGGAGGCGTCCGCGCGAGACACGATGAGCGCAGTCGATCCATCGGCCGGAACGTCGCAGTCGTACAAGCAGAACGGCCACGTGACCATACGTACATTCATGTAGTCGTCGAGCGTCATCGGATCGCGGTAAACGCCCTTCGGGTTGACCTCGGCATTCCGCCGTGCATTCAGCGCGATCCACGCGAGTTGCTCGCGCGTCGTACCGAACTCGTGGAAGTGACGCGACGCCATCATTGCGATCCAGTTCGCCGCCGACGCTGCACCGTACGGAATTGTCCACTGCATGAAGCCGCCGACGCGCGGAAGCTTGCCGCTGCCGACGTTGACATTGCTGCCGACACCGATGCCGGCGCGCCCGCCCGTGCCTTGCGCGGAGCCCTCCCACACGGTCCTGAAGCACAACACGTTGTTGGCCAGCCCGGCTGCCACGGCGAGGCACGCGTTGATGACCGAGCCGAGTTGACCGGGCGACTCCATGCTCCCGGCGAACCAATTGAGGTTCAGGCGCAGCGCGTCTTGCACATCGGTGACGCCCGCACCGGAGAACCCTGGCGGTTGGTCCATCGCGCCGGGATACGTGGCGATGCCATCGATGTCCTCGCGCGTGAGGCCGGCGTCCGCGATGGCATCGAGGCACGCGTCGAGCGTCAGATCGAGCGGATTGCGAAAGAGGCGACGGCCGACGTCGGATTGTCCGATGCCGGTGATGACCGCACCGCGCTCGCCGACGGTGGTCATCCGGCTGGCTCGAAGAACGGAAGCCACACGTCTTCGTAGTTGTCGAACACGACACGGACCGGCATCTCGACGTACACGTCGTCGGGCTCGCAGCCCACGATGCCGGTCGTTAGCCGCAGCCCCGCTTGTTCCGGAAACTCGACGATGGCAATCACGTAGGGCGGGTCGAGTCCTGGGATCCACGGTTGGTAGTTGATGGTGAACCCGTGCACGGTTGCGTTGCCCGACACGGCTTCAGGCACGAGGTTCTTCGACAGACAGCTCGGGCAACGCGGCGACCACGGATGGATCCACGTTCCGCAATCCTGGCAACGCAGGAATCGCAGTTCACCGTGTTCTCCGCCGGTCCAGAAGTACTCGTTGGTGTCGTTGAGCCGCGGGAGGAGGCGGAACGGCTTGTCAGTCATCGTCCTCGATCTGCGGCGCGGCGTCGTAGCCCTTGCGGGCATGCGGTAACGCCTCGACGGCGGCGAGGATGCCGAAGGCCGGGGCGGTCAACATGATCGATCCGACGATGTCGGCCCACGTCGCCCCCACCTCGCGGGCCAGCATTGCGTGCCGCACGATGCCCTCGGGATTGCGCGCAATCGCAGAGCACACCATTCGGATGAGCTCGTGCGTCTTGCGATCGGGCGCGTCGAGCGAGTCGATCTGGCCGAGCCACGCGCTCTGCGCCTCGTGCAGCGAGGGAAACACCTCGTGCACAGGCGCTTCCCATCGGAAGGTGAAGTCCGGCCCGTCCGCACTTCGCTCGTTCATCGATGCGCACCCTAACGGTCTGGCCGGAACACCGGGACAGTCACGTCGTCGGTCTCGACGCGGAAGTCGACCAGCAACGGCATCCCGATCTGGAGGTCGGATTCCTCGCAACCTTCGACGTTCGTCATCATTCGCGGACCCTCCTCGAGATCGACGACGGCGGCGACATAGGGAACGCGCTCATTGAAGGGTGGAAGGTCGTTTCGACGAACGATCGAATAGGTGTACAGCGTCGCCCTGCCGCTTGCCTGCTCCCAGGTGACGTCGTTGCTCCAGCAGTATGGGCAGAACGGCCGGGGGTAGAAGTGCGCCCTCGCGCACGCGTTGCACCGCTTGATGAGCAGGCGACGGTTGCGAGCCGCGTCCCAGTACTCCTGGGTCTCGTGATCGGGATTGGGGAGATCGAAGCGCGGTGCCGTCATGATCAGGGGTCCTTGGGGAGCCCCAACAACCGCTCGGCGATCACGTTGCGCTGCACTTCGCTGGTGCCGCCGGCAATCGTGAGGCAGCGATTCGAGAGGAAGCCGCCGAGCCACGACGCCGCGTCGCCGTCGATCGCGCTCGATGCCGCTCCCAGCAAGCTCACGCCCACTTCTGACACCCGCTGGTCGTGCTCGACACCCAGAAGCTTGCGCACGCTCGACTCAGGACCTGGCTGCGCGCCGGACAACGCGCGCGCAGTCATGCGCGAGCCGAGAATGCTCAGGCTCTGTGCTTCGGCCAGCAGCGCGCCCACTTGGTCGACGGCAACGTCGTCGTCGTCGGGAACCAGTCCGAGCAGCATCTCGATACCGAGGCCGAACGACGCCCCGGACCCCATCGACACTCGTTCGTTCTCGAGCGTGGTGCGCGCCGCCCGCCAGCCGTCGTTGACATCACCGATCACGCAGTCGTCCGGAACGAAGACATCGGACAAGAACACCTCGTTGAACATGGCCTCACCGGTCAGTTCGCGCAGCGGCCGAATCTCGAGACCCTCACTCCGCATGTCGACGAAGAAGCACGTGATGCCGTTGTGTTTTCGGTACGAATCGGGGCGCACCGGTGAAGACTGCGAGTCATTGCCCCGATTCGTATCGATAGGCAGGGCTGGCCCCGTGCGGGCAAGACAGATGCCCCAGTCCGCCTGGACAGCCATCGACGTCCAGACCTTCTGTCCGGTGAGCAACCAGCCGCCCTCGTCCCGACTGGCCTTCGTCGACAGCGACGCGAGATCGCTACC
>JBEEGD010000373.1:0-4061 GCA_041166685.1 Acidimicrobiaceae bacterium
AGATGTGGGGCCGTGCGTCGTGCGTGCATGAATGTCGATCACCTGCACTCGCTCGTCGCGCTTCTGGTAGTCCTTGGCGCTCGCCACGAGATCCTCGACCTCCGCGAGCGTCGAGACTTGCAAACCGAAGTGGTCGAGCGGTGGGGCGCGCAACGGCTCGTCGCTCGGCAAGAGGTAGATGAACTGTGCCGGGGCTCCGGTGTAGAGGATGAGCGGGTTGCCCTCCTCGCCCGTGTTGTCGCCCTCGGTCCAGCCGAAGACCTCGCCGTAGAAGTCGAGGATGTCGGTGCGGCCGGCCTCGTCGAGGACGTCCATCGCCATGCTCAGCGCGACGTGGTTCAGACGAGGCCGGAACGTGGATTCAGCCATGTGGGCTCCTTCGGCTTCCGTGATCGTGGCAGAGAAGTCGTACCTTGTGCAGCGGAAGGGGGAGCAATGGTGTCCGTCGATGTGCGTACCCGTACGGCACTTGATGTGCGGGATGTTGATGCCACCGAGTTCTTCGATCACGAGCTGCCCCTGCTGATCAAGGAGCGGGGCGACCTCGCCGTGCCCGGCGCCCGTGAGCTGCGCCCGCGGCCTCTCGCAGTCGATGTCGACGGCACCGCGTGGACGCTGTCGTTCGACGGCGACCGATTCACCGTGTCGCCGGGAAATGAAGCCGACGCGATGGTGCGCCTCGACGCCGAAGGGCTCGGCGACCTCGTGAACGACCTCCGCACCGCGATGGGCTTTTTCGTGGGCGGCGACCTCGACATGCCGAAGGGCCGGCTCGAGGACTTCCTCGATTGGTCCGTCGTCCTTCGGTCGCTCATCGATGGTCGACCGGTGCACACCACCGGTGCCGTTGACTTTCGCGACCGGGACGGCTCGCCGCTCGACCTCGCCCGGGCGTTTTCCGTCGACGACGACCCCGCCGAGCTCGCCCACTTCTTGGCCGAGGCGGGCTACCTCCACGTTGCCGCGGTGTTCGACGAAGCCGAGATGGATGCGGTCTCGCGCGAGATGGATGCGGCAGCGCCGCACTACGCGCCCGACGACGGCCGTTCCTGGTGGGCGACGACGCGGGACGGCGACCACCGACTGGTGCGTATGCAGTACTTCCATGAAGAGTCGCCCACCACTGCGTCGATCCTTCAGGACGACCGGCTGCTGCGACTCGCCGGACTGACGAATGACGGTCACCGACTCGGCAAGCCGGGCCCGAACCACAACATCGTCGAAGCACTCGTGAAGCCGGTCGGCATCGTCGAGGGGATCTCCGACGTGCCGTGGCACAAGGACTGCAGCCTCGGGAGCCACTCGTACCGTTGCTGCTCGATGACTGTCGGCATTTCCGTCACCGGCGCCGACGCCGACTCGGGCCAGCTACGCGTGGTGGCCGGGTCGCATCGCGCGTTGATCCAGCCCGCGTTCGTGCGTCAGGGTCTCGACCTTCCTCAGATCGACCTGCCGACCAAGACAGGAGATGTCACGATCCACCTGAGCTGCGCGCTGCACATGGCCCAGCCCCCGGTCGCCCGCGAGCGCCGGGTGATGTACACCGACTTCAGCCTCCCGGACCGCGACGGCGGGAGAGCGCCCGGAGAGGACAAGCTCAAACGCATTCGTGAGGGAGCGCCCACGAAGGTGTCACAGCCGCCGGGGTACACGGGCTGACCGCACGAGCTCCGATCTGCCGGCCGCTGGTCGTGCTGCCGACCTACAACGAAGCCGAGAACATTGCGGCGATGATCGCCCGCGCCGGCGCCGCGGTTCCGACTGCAACCCTGCTCGTGGTCGACGACGCGAGCCCGGACGGGACCGCTGATCTCGCGGTTGCCGCCGGACATGACCTCGGTGACGATCGTGTCGCCGTGCTGCGACGTGACGCGAAGCTCGGTCTCGGGACGGCGTACCGGGCCGGCTTCCGATGGGGGATGGAGCGGGGCCACGACGCGCTCCTCCAGATGGACTCGGACTTCCAGCACGATCCCGACGCGCTACCGAGCCTCATCGCGCCGCTCGATGAAGGCGCCGACGTGGTCATCGGATCGCGGTATGTCACGGGTGGCTCGATCCCGGAAGGCTGGGCCTGGCATCGACGACACCTCTCACGCTGGGGCAATCGGTACGCGAGCGCGGCGTTGCACCTCGGGGTACACGACGCCACCGCCGGCTTTCGCGCCCACCGCACCGACTTCGTGTCCCGGCTGGACCTCGACGCCATCCGGGCCGACGGCTACGGGTTCCAGATCGAGATGACCTACCGAACCCGGCTCGCCGGCGGGAGCATCGTCGAGGTGCCGATCCAGTTCGGCGACCGCACGCACGGAGCATCGAAGATGTCGACCAAGATCGTGGCCGAAGCCCTCGCGCTCGTCACCTGGTGGGGACTGCGGGACCGCGTGCGACGACGGATTCGGTCATGATGCGCGTTCGTGAGTGACGAAACTCAGCTCGAGCCAGACTTCGATCAAGCGGCGCTGTTCGCTTATCGGGTGTGGGGCTACAAGCAGGGTGAGATGGTGTCGATGCTCATCCATCTGGGCGATCGCCTCGGGCTGTACCGCGCGCTCGACGGTGCGGGCATGGTCACCGCCGATGACCTCGCGGCGCGCACCGGGTTACACCCGCGCTGGCTGCGCGAGTGGCTGCGAGGCAACGCCGCCGCCGAGCTGCTCGTGTCGGACGACGGCGAGTCATTCGAGCTCACCCCTGAAGGAGCCGTGGTGCTCGCTCGCGAGCACTCAAGCTTGTTGTTCGCGGCCGGCGCGTTCAGCGCGCCAACGGATCCGACGGTGGTCGACGATCTCGCTGAAGCGTTCCGAACCGGTATCGGACTGCCGTACGACCGGCTCGGTCCGAGCGGGGCGCACTCGACGGAGCGCTCACTCGGCCCGTGGGCGCGCATCGCTCTCGTCCCGCGGATCATCCCCGCGCTCGGCGGACTCGCCGAACGACTCGAGGCCGGTGCGTTGGTCGCTGATGTCGGCTGTGGAGCCGGCGTCGCGCTCACCGCGCTTGCCGCCGCGTATCCGCGTTCGACCTTTCACGGGTACGAGCTCTCCCGCCACGCACTGGATCGCGCCGAGGTTCGCGTGCAGGAGGAGTGCCTGACGAACGTCGAGTTGTTCCATACCCGCGCCGAAGAGATCCCCACCGACGGTCGGTACGCGTTCGTGCTCACGTTCGATTGCCTCCACGACATGACCCGACCGCAGGACACGATCGCCGCCATCCGCCGAACGATCAGCGAGGACGGCACGTGGCTGATCAAGGACATTCGGTGCGACGACTCGTGGGCGGCGAACCGCCGCAATCCGATGCTCGCGATGATGTTCGGGTTCTCGGTGACAACGTGCATGTCGTCGGCGCTGTCAGAACCCGGAGGAGCCGGGCTCGGAACTGTCGGCTTCACGACGCAAGTCGCGGAGCGCATGGTGCGTGACGCGGGCTTCTCGCAGTTCACCGTTCACGACTTCGACGACCCCGCCAACCTCTACTACGAAGTTCGGCCGTGACCGCCCCGGCGCCGATTGATCTCACGGCGCCGGACGCGGACGCCGATCCGCACCCGCTGTTCCGCGAACTGCGGGCCCAGGGGCCGATCCACTGGAGCGACAAGCACCGCGCGTGGCTCGTGCTGTCGCACGAAGGCGTCGGTGATGGCTTCCGTCAGCCATGGCTGTCGTCGGAGCGGATCCCGATGTTCGAGCGCGCCGCGCGGAACCGCCCGCCTGGGTTCGCCGGTGTTGTCGATCTGTTGCGAGGGTGGATGGTGTTCCGAGATCCGCCGGCGCACGAGCGGCTTCGGGATCCGGTTCGGCGGGTGTTCACGCCGATGCGTCTCGAAGGTATGACGCCGGTCATCGAGCGCATCGCCGACGACTTGCTCGACCACATGGCCGACGCCGGGGAAGGCGAACTGCACGACCTCTTCGCCGGCCCGCTTCCGGCGCTCGTGATCGCCGACCTTCTGGGTGTGCCGCGCGACGACCGGGCCGCGTTCCAGGGTTGGTCCGATCAGCTCGCCAAAGTCGTCTTCGCCGCGGAGGCACGGGCGGGCGGAGCGGAGGTGG
>JBEEGD010000374.1:0-9373 GCA_041166685.1 Acidimicrobiaceae bacterium
CGGTGACGAAGTAGGGCGAGATGTAGCCCTTGTCGAAGCGCATGCCCTCGGTGAACTCGAGCTCCATGCCCATCGTGTTCGACTCTTCGACGGTGATGACACCGTCCTTGCCGACCTTGTCGATGGCATCGGCGATGAGTCCGCCGATCTCGTTGTCGTTGTTGGCCGAGATCGACGCGACCTGCGCGATCTGATCCTTCGACTCGATGTCCTTCGACATCGACGACAGGTGGGTGACCGCAGCCTCGACCGCAGCCTCGATGCCCTTCTTCAGCGACATCGGGTTGGCACCGGCGGCGACGTTGCGCAGTCCCTCACGGACCATCGCCCACGCCAGCACGGTTGCGGTCGTGGTGCCGTCACCGGCGACGTCGTCGGTCTTCTTGGCGACTTCCTTGACCAGCTCTGCGCCGATCTTCTCGTACGGGTCCTCGAGCTCGATCTCCTTGGCGACGGAAACGCCGTCCTTGGTGATCGTGGGAGCACCCCACTTCTTCTCGAGCACGACATTGCGGCCCTTGGGGCCGAGCGTGACTCGCACCGCGTCAGCCAGCTTGTTCATGCCGGCCTCGAGCCCGCGGCGGGCTTCCTCTTCGAACGCGATGATCTTCGGCATCCGGGTCCTCCGTATTGGCACTCTCGATATGAGACTGCTAAATCCAACCAGAATCCGGCCGACTTAGCAACCGCGAGGTCCGAGTGCTAAGTCTCTTTCCATGCGGGTGGTGGTCATCGGCGCTGGTGTAGGCGGATTGGGTGCCGCGCTGGCCCTGTCCCGGCAGGGTCACGACGTCACGGTCCTCGAGCGAGACCGCACCCCGATGCCGCACAACCCCGACGAGGCCTTCGAGTGGGACCGCCGGGGTGCTCCCCAGGTGCGCCACTCCCACGCCATGCTCGCCCGGCTGCGGAACCTGCTGCGGGACCGCTACCCCGACGTGCTCGAGGCCCTGTACGCGGCGGGGGTGACCGACTGGCCCCTCACCGAGCGGCTGCCCGACACCATCGACGACCCGAGCCCCCAGCCCGGCGACGAGGACCTCGTGATGCTGGCCTGCCGGCGCACCACCTTCGAATGGGTGCTGCGCACGATCGTGCTCGCCGCGCCGCACGTGTCCATTCGCGATGGCGTCGTGGTGGACGGCCTCGTCGGCGGTGATGGCGTCGTGACGGGCGTGTCCGCGACCGTCGACGGCGAGCCGACGACATTCGATGCCGACATCGTCGTGGCGGCCAACGGTCGGCGCGGTGATGTGCCCTTGTGGCTCGCGGGCGTGGGCGTTGACTGCCCGGAGACCGACGAGGACACGGGCATCATCTATCTGTCGCGCTTCTACCGCCTGCTCGATGGCGCCGACGTGCCACAGCAGATCGGTCCGATCGGCGGCGATCTCGGCTACCTGAAGTACGCGACGTTCATCGGCGACAACCGCACGTTCTCCGTCACGTTCGCGACACCGGTCGACGACAACGAACTGCGGGCTCGGTTGCTCGATCCCGAGACGTTCGAGAGCGCCGGCCTCGTGTTGCCGGCAACGCAACCCTGGGTCGAGCCCGCTCGGTCCGAACCGATCACGCCGGTGCACGTGATGGCCAAATTGCTCAACAGAATCCGGGGTTTCGTCGATGACGCGGGCGAACCAACGGTGTTGGGGTTCCACGCGATCGGTGACGCACACACCTGCACGAACCCGTTGTACGGCCGGGGCTGCTCGTTGGCGATGGTGCACGCGACGCTGCTCGCCGATGCGGTCGCGCAGCATGGCGACGATGCGCACGCGCGCGCTGTTGCGTTCGAAGCGGCATCCGCAGCAGAAATCGAGCCGTGGTATCACGCCGCGGTCATGGCCGACCGTGACAACCGTGGCGAATCAGTCGCTGACGAATCAGATCCACGCGGATTCATGCGCGCGGTGCTGCGCGATGGTCTCGCGCCGGCGATGCGAACGGACCAGCGCGTGTTCCGCGCGTTCTTGCGCACGTTCAACTTGCTGACGACACCTGACGCGCTGTTGCGCGACGGCGAGGTGATCAGCCGCGTGATCGAGGTCTACAACGACCGCGACAACCGTCCCCCAGAACCGGAACTCGGCCCCCCGACCCGCGAGGACTTCCTGTCTCGTCTGTAATTGCGAAATCCCACTCAGGCGTACACAAAAATGTGTACGCCTGAGTGGGAAAACGACTGTGGGGGTCCTGAAGCGCCCGCTGACGCCATTGTCAGCGGGCCGCTTCGGACTCAGCCCGCTTCGATGAGCGCGGAGATCTTGTGGGCGACGACGTCAGGGTCGACGGGCTTCATGAAGAACTCGTCCGCCTTGAGCTCGAAGCCCCGCACGAGGGCGCGTTCGTCGTCCTTGGAGGAGAGGATGACGACTCGGGCGTTGGGGGCGAGCTTGCGAGCCCGCATCGCCTCCAGCACCTTGAAGCCGTCCATGTCCGGCATCATCAGGTCGAGGACGATGCAATCGGGAGCGTGATCGGCGAGCTGGTCGAGGGCTTCGATCCCGTCCCTCGCCTGTCGCACCTTGAAGCCGAGATCCCCGAGCGTGAACGCCAACATCCCCCGCAGATCGGGGCTGTCGTCGACGATCAGGACCTCTCGCACGCCCCTACATCGGTCGTCGGGGCCCGAACGTTGAGCCGAAATGCCTATCCGCCTGCGACGGCCGGGACAATCGAAACGGTCTCGCCGTCCGGCACCTTGGTGTCGAGGCCCTCGAGGAAGCGGACGTCGTCATCGGCGACGAAGACGTTGACGAAGCGCCGCAACTTGCCCTCCTCGTCGAGGAGACGGTCCGTGAAGCCGGGGTGGGCGCTCTCGAGCGAGGCGATGGCCTCGCCAACGGTGGCCCCCTCGACCTCGACTTCGGACTTCCCGCCGGTGAGTGTGCGCAGCGTCGTCGGTACCCGAACTTTCACGGCCATCGGGGCAGCCTAACCCCGCGCCCTGACTGGTCATTCCTGGGTACCTGACCGCTACCCTGCCCACCGTGCGCTCGGCCGCTGCGATCCTGCGGACGTTCCACCACGCCCAGTTCGATGCACGTGCCCTCGCGGGCGCGAAGGCCGGGCGGACGGTGTCGGTCTGCCTTCCGGCGCGCAATGAGGAGGCAACGGTCGGCCACATCGTCTCGGGCATCCGTCGCGTGCTGGGCGAGGGCGTCGGTCTCGTCGACGAGATCCTCGTCGTGGACGACCACTCGAGCGATGCCACGGCCGCGATCGCCACGGCCGCTGGCGCCCGTGTGGTGGCAGCCGCCGACGTGCTGCCGGACCACGGCAACGGGCACGGCAAGGGGGCCGCGCTGTGGCGCTCGCTGTACGAGAGCGACGGCGACATCGTCGTGTGGTGCGATGCCGACCTCACCGACTTCGAGCCTCACTTCGTGCTCGGGTTGCTCGGCCCGCTCCTGACGCATTCCGACGTCGGTTTCGTCAAGGGCTTCTACGACCGCCCATCGATCGACCCAGGCGACCGGGGCGGCCGCGTCACCGAGCTCGTCGCCCGCCCGTTGCTCGCGTTGTTGTTTCCGCACCTCACCTCGATCGTTCAACCCCTCGGCGGCGAGTACGCCGGGCGCCGTGAACTGCTCGAGCAGCTCCCATTCGTCGAGGGCTACGGCGTCGACATCGCACTGCTCATCGACATCGCCGCCCGCTTCGGAACCGAAGTGATCGCGCAGGCTGATCTCGGTGTGCGGACGCATCGCAACCGCCCGCTCGACGAGCTCTCGCCGCAGGCGACCGCGATCATGCAAACCGCATTGCAACGGGCCCGGCGTCCGGTGCCGACACGGACCACGCTCGTGCGGCCGGGGCTCGAGCCCGTCGAAATCGTCGCTTCCGAGCTTCCGCCATTGGTCGCGATCTCGTCGTACACACAAGTCGCCCGGGGCGCCTGAGCCTTCCCAGCAGCAACGCGCCTGAGCCTTCCCAGGAGCAACGCGCCCGAGCCCGACAAGCAACGTGCGAATTTTCCGGAATGCTCAAGCGCGTCATAGCTCGTTCCGATTAGTTACCTACATGGATCGCTCCCCGCGCCTCGCTGAACTCGTTGTCCATCTCACGGGCTGCGTACCGATCGTTGCGGTCGATGCGGTTGCGGACTCGGCCAGAGTGTCGCCGCATGGCATGGAAGATCCGCTGGCCATCGTGGCGCGTGCGATGTGCTCGGTTCGACGCCTCGACCTGACCGCGCCGGTCGACCTTCGCGAGACCAAACAGGTCAACGCGTCGTAGCCTTCGCAGGGTGGAACCAGAGCGCCCGGCGACCCCGCTGTGGATCTACGGGCTCGTCGCGCTCGCCGCGGTGCTCGCCTGCCTGTGGGTCGTGAGGGTGGTCGTGGGGGTCCTGCTCGGCTTCGTGAAAGTGGCGATCGTGGTCATCCTCGCGGTCGCGATCGTCGGCTGGGTGCTCGACCAGAAAACCGAGCGCTGACCACTTCGGCAATGCAGCCGAGCGGATCGCCTTTGGCCCGCTCTTCCCCAAAACGCTCGACCAGCGAAACCGCGTCGACGCGTTCGGCGGCGTCGTCGTAGACCGCTCCGGCGATCACGAACACGGGAACGCCGGCCGCGGCGGCCCGCTCGACGACGCCGCCCACCACCTTGCCGTCGAAGGATTGCTCGTCGAGAAAGCCTTCGCCCGTGATCACGAGGTCGGCGCCTTCGAGCGCGTCGTCGAAACCGACTTCGTCCGCGACGAGCTCGAAGCCCTCGACGAGGGTGGCGCCTGCGGCCGCGAGGCCACCGGCCAGCCCGCCGGCGGCTCCCGCTCCAGGTAGCGCGAGCACATCAACGCCGTGTTCATCGAGGTACACCTGCGCGAGCCGTTGCAACCGCCGCCGCAACAGTTCGACCTGCGCGGGTGTCGCACCCTTCTGCGGCGCGAACAGGTCGGCCGCATCGACGAAGGAAGTCCGTACGTCACAGGCCACCTGCATCTCGATGCCGCGTATCCGCGGGAGCGGATAGAGCGCGCGCAGTGCACCGAGGCCCCCGTCCGTGGTCGCCGATCCGCCGACCCCGACGAGAATGCGGCGCGCGCCGGCGTCGATGGCGGCGGCGATGAGCTCACCGGTGCCGGACGTCGACGCCGCCACGGGATCGTTGCCCTTGGCGCCGCCCACGAGCTCGAGCCCGGACGCGGTCGCCATCTCGATCACGGCCCGCGTGCCCCGCAGTTGCCACTGAGCGTTGACGGAATCGCCGAGCGGGCCCGTGACCAGCGCCGTGCGGTTCGCACCTCCCAACACCTCGAGGGTGCCCTCGCCGCCATCAGCGAGCGGAACCTCGTCGCAACTCCATCCGGCCGCCTTTGCCGCCTTGGCGATCGCAGCCGCCACGTCCGCGGCGCGCGCCGTCCCCCGGAACTTGTCGGGGGCAGCGACCACACGCATCACCGTTAGTTTGGCTTTGTGCACCGCCGCAGGAGTCACTCGTGACCGATCGGTCGGTCGTGATCGTGTCGAACCGGGGGCCGGTGTCGTTCCATCGCGACGACAGCGGGCTGGTGGGCCGTCGCGGGGCGGGCGGCCTCGTGTCTGGTTTGGCACCGATCGTCGCCGGCACGGATGCCATCTGGCTGGCTGCCGCGCTGTCGGACGGCGACCGTGAGGCGGCCGCACAGGGCATCGCCGACGCCGACGGTTTGCGTGTGAGCCTGCTCGACGTCGACGCCGCGCAACACCGGATGTCCTACGACGTCGTGTGCAACGCGACGCTCTGGTTCTGCCTCCACGGGCTGTTCGATCTGCCGCGGCGCCCGCGCATCGACCACCACTGGCGTGAAGCGTGGGAGGCCTACCGCTCCGTGAACGACGCGTTTGCGGAAGCGGCGGCCGAGCTCGCACCCGAGGGTGCCGCCGTCCTCGTGCAGGACTATCACCTCGCACTCGTCGGCTCTCGGTTGCGCGCGCTGCGACCCGATGTTCGGTGTGTGCATTTCATGCACACACCGTGGTGCGACCCGGATGGTCTCCGTCCGTTGCCCGACGATGTCGCCGCCCAGTTCGTCGGCGGTATCGCGGGGCACCACGCCACCACCTTTCACACGCGACGCTGGGCATCGAAGTTCGAAGCCTCCTGCCGAGCGGTGCTCGGTTCGGAGGCGAAACCATCAGTTGCGGTCACGCCGTTGGCCGCTGATCCCGACGATCTCGCCCAAGCCGCCGCGTCCGAGAGGTGTGCGACGGCGCGCGGCGAGTTCCGCGAGTTGGTCGGCGATCGCAAACTCATCGTCCGTGTCGACCGCATCGAACTGTCGAAGAACGTCCTCCGCGGGTTCCACGCGTTCGACGATCTGCTCGAGCGCCATCCCGAGTGGCGCCGGCGCGTCGTCTTCGCCGCGTTGCTCTACCCGTCCCGCGAGGGACTGGTCGAATACCTCGCGTACCGCCAGGAGGTCGAGGGACTTGTCGACCGACTGAACGACAAGTGGGCCACCGACGACTGGACGCCGATCATCATGAAGACCAACGACGACTATCCGCGCTCGGTTGCGGCGCTCCAGCTGGCCGACGTCATCCTGGTCAACCCTGTACGCGATGGGCTCAACCTCGTCGCGCTGGAAGGCGTGCTCGTGAGCGAGCGGGCGAGCACCCTGGTGCTGTCAACCGAGGCGGGCGCGTGGGAGCAACTCGCCGACGCAGGCGCCATCGGCATCAACCCGTTCGACGTGAGCGCCACCGCCGAGGCGCTGCACGACGCGTTGCGCATGGACGGCGACGAGCGCGAACGCCGGCACACACGCCTGCGCTCGGTCGTCGCGGCCCGCACGGCGCGTGACTGGTTGCGCGAGCAGCTCGCGGCTGCTGGCTAGAGCAGCGTCTGCAAGAGGTCGCGTGCGCCTTCAGGCCCGTCGACCACGACATCGGCCGCGTCGAGCAGAGCTTCCGGCGCTTCATCGCTGCGTACCGCAACTCGCACGGTCGCAACGCCCTCGGCGGCCAACTTCTCGAGCTCCACGAACGCAGGCAAGTCACCAAGGTCGTCACCGAGGAAGCACAGTGCGGCGAGGCCGTCGGCCAGGTCGCGAACCGCCGTGCCCTTGTCGGCCGGAATCGGCGGATGCAGCTCGAACGACATGCGAGCCGGCCGGATCGACAGCCCTGACCGCGCCGCCTGTCGTTCCGCGAGATCGCGCACGGCGGACTCGACCTCGGGATGACCTCGGTAATGCAACGTGAGCGACAAGCCCTTGCTCTCGACCCGCATGTCGTCCGGCCCGGTCGCACGCGCCACGGTGGCCACGTCGTCGATCACCTCGCGCCACATGCCCCCAGATGGATGGTCTTCACGTACACCGGCGCGCACGACCTCGAGGCCGTACAGCCCCGACAACAACAGCGACGGTGGAAGGAACTGCTGCAGGAACGCGACGGGACGCCCTGACAACACGCCAACGACCGCGTACCGGCTTGCCAGTTGATCGAGGAGAGCGGGAACTCCGTCGAGTGGACGCGCCGCGCCGGGTTCGTCGACGATCGGCGACAGTGTGCCGTCGAAATCCGTCAGGATCCCGGCGTGGTCTGCGTCCGCGTGGATGCGCTCCAGCACCTCGCCAACCTGAGCATGACTCGCCACGACACGACGGTACCTCGCAGTGCCGCTACCTTCGGGCTTGGTGCGACGAGCGATGGTGGTGCTTGCAGTGGTCACTGTCATCCTCGCGTCGGGCTGTCGCGACGACCACGTCACGCTCGCGTACCACCCCGTTCGCGGAACCACGTTCGCCTACGCGATCCATGTGGTTTCGTCGACGACGACCGCGTTGCCGGATCGCACGGTGCGGGGTGCTCCGGACGTTGCTGACTTGACGGCTCGCCAACGCGTCCTCGACGCGGACAACAGCACTACACGCGTCGAGGTTGGGCTCGCCCGTGCCGGCATCGGCGAGCGGAAGTTCGTGATGCGATTCGATCGCGCCGCGCAGCTCACTGCCGTCGAGAGCGTCGAAGGCATACCCGCCGAAGCTCTCGGCTCGCTGGGCTTGTCCGAGATCTTTCCTGCATCCGCGGGCGCGCCACCCAACCGGCCACTACGCCCTGGCGACGACTGGCTTGTCGACGATCGGGTGCAGCTCGCGGGGATGGATGCACCCGCTCGGCTCACCGGCACCGGCCGGCTCGTGGAGCTCGGCATCATCGATGGGCACAAGACCGCCACCGTGTCGTCGGCCACCACGTTGCCCCTCACTGCCACGTCGACGACGTCGGAAGGCGTGCAGACGCTCACCGGCACGCAGACGACGACGATCACGGTCGTGTACGACCTCGACAACGGATCGGTACGTCATTCGACGGCAGCGACGACCGGACAGTTCGACCTCGTACTCGGGCCACCACCGGGTCAGTCCGGCGCGCCGATCAAGGGCACCTTGACCGTCGAACTGCACTCCGAAACTCAGAGAACGAGTTAGTTGGCCGCCGTGGTGGGCGTAGTCGAACTCGTCGCGCCCGTGCCCGCCCCGCCCGCGATCGGCGCATCGCTACCCACGACGACGACGATGTTGGCGTCCTTTGCGTCAGCCACCGACTCGGGCACAGGAGTTGGGAGCGCCTGCGCCGCGCTGGCCGGCAGGCCCAACTTGGCGGCGATCGCCTGTGCGTCAGCGTCGTACCCCGCGACGAAGTACACGATCGACGCGGTGATCGTGGCCCCCGCGGCGTTCGACGGGTCGAGCGTCGTGAAGTTGGCCGCCTTGAGTTGATCGGCCGCGGCCTTGGCGACTCCGGACTTCCCGGAACCGTTGAGGACGAGAACCTTGACCTGCGCCGGATCGTGCGCTTGCACGACCGTCGACGCCGTCGCGCCCGGCGCGGTCGTCGGGGTGCCCTTCTTGGTGGTCGGCGTTGGCTTTCCTACCGCCGGCGAGGCCCCCTCGTCGCGGAAGCCATTGGCCAGCAGCGCGGCACCGAGCACCACAGCCACGAAGATGAGGAGTGCACCCCGCATCGCCGGCGACGTCCCGGGTGCCGCTCGCTGCGGTCTGCGACTCACTGACGACTCACTGACAACTCACGGACGGGGCTCGACCATGGAACGACCCTCGAAACGAGCCCGACGCCGGCGATCGCGCACGCGGCGGAGGCGGCGCACGACCAGCGGGTCGTACTCCAGCGCCTCGGGGGCGTCGAGCAGTTCGTTGAGGATCTCGTAGTAGCGAGTCGTCGACAGATCGAAACGCTCTCGGATCGCAAGCTCCTTGCGCCCCGGCTCGCTCCACCAGTTGCGCTCGAAGTCAAGGATCGCTCGATCGCGGTCGGTGAGCACCATTGCGTACACGCTGCCCCGCGTGACCACCAGAAGCAAGGACCCCCAGCCCGGTACGATCGCAAATCCCACTGAGCCGTACACATTTCTGTGTGCG
>JBEEGD010000375.1:0-6384 GCA_041166685.1 Acidimicrobiaceae bacterium
TGTACGAGCGCGACCAGAAGGGAGAAGCCGATGTCACCGCCGAAGGCACCCGGGTCAGCGCCACCAACGTTCTGATCATGTCGGTGACGATCGAAGGCACCGGCGTCTTCGACACGATTGGTGAAGAGGACCCCTTCGTAGTTGTCACTGGAGAGCACCCGTGCTTCTTGCTGCGTGACGGTCAGCTCATCGAAGGACGGTGGAGCCGGCCTTCGTTCGACAAGCCGACCGTGTTCAAGGACACGAAGGGCAACGATCTGCTGTTTCACCCGGGTCGTACATGGGTCGAGCTGCTGCCGGATTCGCAGCAGCCGAGCTTCCAGTAGTCACGGGCCGCTATTGCCTCGAGTACGCGGAAGGCTTTCACTGTGACCGTGCGCACCATCCTCCACGTGGACATGGACGCGTTCTTCGTGTCCGTGGAGCTGCTGCGTCGTCCGGAGTTGCGCGGGCAGCCCGTCATCGTTGGAGGGACCGGTGATCGGGGTGTGGTTGCGGCCGCGAGCTATGAGGCCCGGCACTACGGCATCCACTCGGCGATGCCCTCGACCCGCGCCCGCCGGCTGTGCCCCCACGCCGTGTTCTTGCCTGGCGATCATCACCACTACGGCGAGGTGAGCGAGCGCGTGATGACGATCTTTCGCTCGTTCACCCCGCTGGTCGAACCCATCAGCCTGGACGAGGCGTTTCTCGACGTGACGGGCGCACGACGGCTGCACGGTGAGGCACCGGACATTGCCGCGGCGATCAGAAGCAGAGTGCAGGACGAGGAAGGGCTCACCTGCAGCGTCGGCGTTGCGCCCAACAAGTTCTTGGCCAAGCTCGCATCGGAGGCCGCCAAACCGGCAGCATCGAGGCAAGGCCCGAAGCCCGGTCTCGGAGTCAAGGTCGTCGAGCCGGGTGAGGAGCTGGCGTTTCTGCATCCTTTGCCGGTGCAGGCGCTCTGGGGGGTGGGTCCGAAGACGCTCGAGAAGTTGCACTCCCGTGGCATTCGGAAGGTGGCCGATCTCGCCGGGTTCTCCGAGGACGACGCCGCCGTGTTTCTCGGCAACGCCAACGGTCGACATCTTCATCGGCTGTCGCGAGGGGAGGACGACCGTCCCGTCGTGTCCGAGCTGCAACCGAAATCGGTCGGCCACGAAGAAACCTTTGCCCGCGACCACCACCAACTCGACACGCTGCAGCGGGAGGCCGTGCGCATGGCCGACGCCGTCGCGCACCGTCTCCGCAAACACCACCTGTCCGGCCGCACGGTC
Organism: Acidimicrobiaceae bacterium; assembly: GCA_041166685.1. Lineage (GTDB taxonomy): Bacteria > Actinomycetota > Acidimicrobiia > Acidimicrobiales > JACDCH01 > DASUCS01. Next base: position 1,257 of record JBEEGD010000375.1, read on the forward strand.
AACATCAAGGTTCGCTTCCACGACTTCCGTACCATCACGCGATCAGTGACGTTCCCAGCTCCCGTCGACACTGGTCCCGCCATCGCCCGAGCCGCGAAAGACCTGCTCGACCACGTTGATCCGGCGTCAGGGGTCCGCCTTCTCGGGGTGAGCGTGACCAACCTCGTCGACGATGGCGCTCGCCAGCTCAGCCTCGAGGAGGTCGAGCATCCGGGGTGGGACGACGCCAGCCGAGCGGTCGACGACATCCGTCGCCGCTTCGGCGACGACGCCATCGTGCCAGCCACCTTGCGTGGTCCCGAGGGCATCCGCGTCAAGCGGCGGGGCGATCAGCAGTGGGGCCCGGGTGGCTCGGGCGGCGCCTCGTACCCCGACGAGACCTGACCAAACCCAGTACCACGCGTTGTTGCTCCCCAATTCGTGTGCGAGACTCTTGCGACACGGCGTGTCGACCACGACGGGGGTAAGCGGTGCCGCTTTCCGAGGATGAACAGCGCATCCTCCATCAGATCGAGCAGCAGTTCTACGAGACCGACCCGGCTCTCGCGCGGGCGGTGGGCTCGACCAGCCTGTACCGGCATGCGTTCCGCCAGATCAAGTACGCCACCCTCACCTTCATTCTCGGTGTCGGGATCCTCGTCTATTCGCTGGTCGCTTTCGGCTTCCTCGCGGCGTTCCTCGGCTTCCTCGTGATGTTCGCCTCGGTGCTGTGGTTCGAGCACAACGCCCGCAAGCTCGGCCGGGCCGGCCTGCAACAGGTCACCTCGTCGATGCGAGCTGCCGGCCTTCGAGATGCGCTCGGCAACACCCGCAACCGCATGCGCGACAAGTTCAAGCGCGACGACGGCACCAACAACTGACGGCGACTACTCCAATCGCAAGATCTCGATGAGCGGTGCATCGCCTCGCTTGCGGTTCGCGGGCCCTCGCTTGGAGACGGATCGCCGTCGCTCGACCGGTCGAGGGTCGAGGGCCGCCCGGATCCGCACACTTGGGGTGGACAGCGCCTTGACCGTGCTCGTCACACCTGCGCTCAGCTCGTCCGCTCGTCGAGCGTCGTCGGCGCTCGCTCCCTCGGCGGAGTAGCTCGACCGGACGAGCAACCCGGCGAGCTCGGCGAAGCCATCCACCCCGGCCCCACTGCCCGCTCTGACGCCGAACTCGGCCGGCGTCTCGGAGTGTCGAGGCGACATGCCCAGAAGCCCGAGCGCTTCGATGCTCTCTTGCCACGCGAGTCGGACACGATCGTCGGGGGCGGCTGCGGCGCGCCGTCGACGCTGCCGGTGCAAGGCGTGGACTGTCAGCACGACGACGGCGTAGAGAAGTGCGAGCAGCGGTAGCAGGACCGCAGCGATGAGCGCCTTGCCGCCGAACCGCTTCGTCGACCAGAACGACGGCTCGGACGTCTTCGGACTGGTTGCCCCGGTGTTCACCTCGTTCTGCGGGCGAGTGGTCGCCGTTCCCAACGCGGGGTTCGGTGCGCCCGCCGTCGTCGGCGTCGTCGGTACGACGGTGGTTGCGCCTCCGTTCGCAGTCGCTTGCTCTTCGACGACGTGCGTGTATTGCTGCGCGTTTGGTGCCCCGCGAGTCGGAGTGGGCTCGAAGAGGACCCAACCCTGTCCGTCGATGTACACCTCAGGCCACGCGTGAGCGTGCAGACCTCTCACGTGGTACGTGCTCGGGCTCGATGGGTCTTGGTCTCCCGGCGTGAAACCGACCGCCACTCGAGCAGGAATGCCGAGCGATCGGGCCATCGCCGCGTAGGTACCGGCGAACTGCTCGCAGTAGCCCCGCTTGGTTTCGAACAGGAACCGCTCGATCGCGGAATCACTGTGGCCGGGACCGACACTGAGGTCGTACGTGAAGTTGTTGCGGAAGTAGTCCTGCAACGCCAGCGCCTTGTCGTAGGCCGTAGAGGCGCCGGCGACGGCGTTCTGTGCCTCCGCGACGACCGCGGGACTGAACTCCGTCGGCAGGAGCAAGTCCTTGCGGAGCGTGTCGTCGAGCCGAGGGTTTGGGGCCCGCTCGAGTTGTTGTGGATCGAAGATCGGCAACGCCGACTGGACCGTGTAGGTCGAGGTGTTCGAGTTGGCGACCTGGGTCCCGACGATCAGCGTCGACGTGTTGGGCTCGTAGCGCACTTCGGTCGACGCCTTGTCGACACTGCGCGGCTCATATGCCGCGGGCAACCAGATCGTGTCGAGCGACTCGATCGAGTATTGCTGGTGGGCGATCGTCGTGTCCGCCGAGGAGTTCACTCCGCGCGGGAGCCCGCCGTCCGCGGTCTCGTAGGAACCGTCCGACTTCCAGATCTGTCCGTCGAACTGATCGAGCGCGGTGAGGCGCCAGTACGACCGACGATCGCTGCGCACGGTGAACAGCTCGACGGCGGACTGATCGACGAGCCGGCGGGCGATGTCCACGAGCGGACTGACGGTCGTGCGCGCGCTCGGGCCTGAGCCAGCGCCGCGCCACGACAAGATGGCGGCCGAATGCGCTTGGGGCAGGTTCGGGCCAATGATCATCGCGGCGATCACCGCCACGATCGCCAGCGCGCCGCCAGCGCGCAGGAGCGCGTTGGTGCCGCGACGCACGTCCTCCGAGACCCAGCCCGCGCTCGACTGCTGACGGGTCACTCGGTGCACGAGCAGAAAGGCCAACGCCGCCGCCACGAAAAGACCGGTGAGGGCTACCTGGGAGTGGTGGGCTGCGAACAGCGACGAGAACACGAACACGGTCCCGGCCGGTACCACCGACTCGAACGGCACCCACACGCGGAACGCGGCCCAGTCGGCGACGAAGGCCGCCCACCACAACGACAGGCCCGCGGCGAGGAGGAACGGAGTAGTGACCGGGGTCGGGGCCTGCACCGACTGGAACTCCGTCCACACGCTGGCCAGATCCGCCCGTGCTGCGCTGAGGGTTTCACCGGTGGGGATCCCGAGGAACGTCGTGTCCGGATACAAGGCCACCCCAACCGTGACGCCCAGCGCGAGCAGCGAAACGCCCACAGACGCGGTGACCGACCAACCCGCTCGACGGGTCACGATGGCCACGGCGTGAGCACCGATGGCGAACGCAGCCAACCGCGGGAAGAAGCTGCCATCGCTGAACAGCCGGCCGAACCCGATGACGACGGCGAGTGACAGTGCGACCAGCGCAGCTTCCGCCGCCGGCATCAACGAACGCGTCGCTCGGCTCATTTCACCGAACTCAGGGTCTTGACGCCGCGGTGCAGCGCGCTGTTCCACGCATCGGCGAACGGGCGGTCACGGTTGACGCGAATCAGTCCGGTGCCACCGACGGTTGCGACGTCGCCGCCCTGCTCGGGAGCGGAGTTGTCGTAGGACGACCGTTCGAAATGCACGATGGTGACGGCGGCGAACCTGCTCCGCAGTCGCGCTAGCGAAGCCAGCTCCGCGCCGGCGATACCGGCGACGATCGGCACCACTGCGCCGCCGTTCCCGGCTTGGCCGAGTGCGTCGAGCACTCCCCGTAACGTTCCGCTCGGGCTCGCGGGGACGGTGGCGAGAAACTCCATGATCGCTTCGGCATGCGCGGTACCGGCGGCGAACCCAAAGTCGGCGTTGTCGGTGGTCATCAACCGCACGAGGTCACGTCGCTTCCAGCAGGCCGTGACGATGCTCGCCGCGGCCGACACGGCCAGCTCGAGCGAGTCGGGGGTGTGCGTGTTGCGGCGCACGTCGAGCAGTACCGTGACCCGCCCCTGCCACGGCAGTTCGTCTTGACGAACCATGAGCTCGTCGCGGCGCGCCGTTGACGGCCAATGCACCCGTCGCAAGTCGTCGCCGACGACATACGGCCGCAACGCGTAGAAGTCCTCACCGGAGCGACCCAGAGCCGACGGATGATCCGCACCCGCGTACGGATCGTCGCCAGACGTGTGAGGGACAGGCACGACGTCGTCGATGTGGGGGAAGACCGTCAACTCCGTCTTCGGCGCTCCGATCGTCGACGACGAGGCCAAACCGAACGGGTCGCTCACGATGACCTCGAGGGGACCGATCTCCACGATGCCGCGCCGCTCCGTCGGCAGCCGGTACGCCGCTCGGTTGACCATGTCGGGTTCGAGGGGGCTGAGCAGAAGGTCAGCTCCTCGCGTCCCGCTGACCGGATCGAACAACCGGAGCACGGGTGAGGTGCGGTCGCCGTCGTTGCGAATCGAGAGCTCGACGCGACTCGGACTCCCGGCGTACACGCGCGGTGGCGAGACGTTTCTCCCAACCGCCAATCGCAGACGCGAGAGCAGCACGATGGCGATCGCGGCCACGACCAGCGCTCCGGCCGCGGCCCCGATGATGAAGAGCTCGAGCACGCCGAGCATGCGCCCGCCTCCGACGAGCGCGACGGCGCCGCCAGCGACAAGCCACCCTTGTCGGGTGAGCACCTACCGTCCTACTTTGCGCGGCCGCTGGGCACAGGAACCGTGCGCAACACCTCGTCGAGCACGTCGGCCGAGCGCATCCCCGAGAGCTGCGCTTCAGGTGTGACGATCAGTCGGTGGGCGAGCACGGGCTCCGCCAGGGCCTTTATGTCGTCGGGCGTCACGTAGTTGCGACCGGCTGCAACCGCTCGTGAGCGTGCGGCCCGCTGGAGGTTCAGCGACGCCCGGGGAGACATCCCCAAGGCGAGGCGCGGATGGCGACGTGTCGCCTCGGCCAACTCGACGAGGTAGCTCTTGAGGCTGGGCGCGAGATGCACGGTGCGCGCGGTAGCGATCATCGCCTGGATGTCCGCGGCTCGCACCACCGCGCTGATGTCGTCGTACGCATCGTGATCGCCGTGCGTGTCGAGCATCTCCAGCTCCGCTTCGCGTGCCGGGTAACCGACGGAGACACGCATGAAGAAGCGGTCGAGCTGACTTTCGGGCAGGGGATAGGTGCCCTCGTGTTCGATCGGGTTCTGCGTCGCGATCACCATGAACGGCTTTTCGAGCTGGTAGGTCGTGCCGTCGACCGTCACCTGGTTCTCGCCCATCGCCTCGAGCAGCGCGGACTGCGTCTTCGGCGACGCCCGGTTGATCTCATCGCCGAGTACGACGTTCGCAAAGATCGGGCCGGCTCGGAACTCGAAGTCGCTCGTCGCCCGGTTGAACACGCTGACGCCG